>JAUVIG010000624.1 GCA_030592825.1 Chlorobiota bacterium
TCAAAATAAATTTCATTAGCAACATCACTTGAAGAACAAAATACACATATATATTTTTTCATTATTCTTTAAAATTATATCTTGCAAATTCTTTTCAAAGAACAAATTTATAAATATTTTTTAAATGGATTTAAATTACAAATTCCCGATTAAAGTTTTTGTTTTCGGCACACTGCGGAAAGGCGGCAGACTTGACTACTATATGGACGGCAGTGAATATATGGGTATGTACTATACTGAAGGCCAATTAATGAAATCAGAGATAGGCAGTGCCTATATTAATTTTGATCAAAAAGGTGTTGCAACAATTGGAGAATTATATTTTATGAACTTTGCCGGATTAATGAGAATTAATCATTTGGAAAGTACTTCAGGGGAATTTCCTAAAGGTTATGATTTACATCTTGCTCCTATTTGGAAAATAACTGATAATAAATTTTCATTCAATAAAGAAAATAAGTCTTTTGCTTTTGTATATAAAAGAAGAAATGAACCGCAAAAAATTCAATCAGGAGATTGGATAAACAGAAGTAAACCAATTGATGAAATACAAAAATATCTCAACAAAAATATCAATTCTGAAATTGGTCCTGAAGACTTAATAATATACATGCAAAAGTATTTGAGCTAAGCTCTAAACCAAATAAGAAATAAAGTTCTATATTTGTATATTATTTAACATAGTATGTTAAAAAAACGCATTTTAAGTATTCTTTTTTGGTCAGTTGTTTCTGCGGCATTTATTGGACCGGGAACCATTACAACAGCTACAAAAGCAGGCGTATTCTATAACTTTCAACTTCTGTGGGCTTTAGTATTTTCTACCTTTGCAACCCTCTTATTGCAAGAAGCAAGTGCAAGACTTACTATAAACAGTAAATTAAACTTAGGAGAGGAAATATCTAAAAAATTTGAAGGAAAATCAAGTCGAACATTAGTATTGTTTATCATAATTGTTGCAATTGTATTGGGATGTGCTGCATACGAAACAGGAAATATTCTTGGTGCAGTTGCAGGTTTAAAAATGATATTTGACATTCCGGCATATTACTTCGTAGCCGGAATTGGTGCATTAGCAATTTTTATTTTTTTATTGGACTCTGTTCATACAATAGCCCGATTAATGGGTTTGGTTGTATTTTTAATGGGTGCGGCTTTCTTTTTTACTTCAATTTCTTTAAAACCCGATTGGTCTGAAGTTCTGAAAGGTAGTGTTATCCCTGTTATTCCTGACGGTCAAGGATCTGCTCTTATCATTATGGCTTTAATCGGAACAACCGTAATTCCTTATGATTTATTTCTCGGTTCCGGAGCATTAGACAAAAAGCAATCAATTAAAGACATGCGATTTGGACTTGCATTTGCAATTATTTTAGGAGGAATTATTTCTATGTCAATTATGGGAGTAGGAAATGCTGTTACAGAAGGAATGTCGGAAGCCAAAAAAGCAGATTTCTTATCAGGTCTTAATTTTGATAAAGACGGCTATACTTTATTAACAAATCATCTCCAACAGAAAATTGGTATCTTTGCTGTGTATATCTTTGGTTTCGGAATGTTTGCAGCAGGCTTTTCATCTGCCGTAACTTCTCCTTTGGCATCGGCAATTACAGCAAAAAGTTTATTCGCAAATGAAAAAAATAAAAAGAAGTGGAGTTCCGGTAAATTATATTTTAAATTAGTAATAGCAGGTGTTTTAGCTGTTGGTTTAATATTTGGATTTATGGAAGTTAAACCTATTCCGGCAATTATTATTGCACAAGCATTTAACGGTTTAATTCTTCCGCTGATTGCAGTATTTTTAATTTATGTAGTAAATGATCCCGAAATAATCGGAAAAAGTAATCTTAACGGTTGGGTATCAAATATATTGATGGGAATTGTATTGTGGGTTACAATGATATTAGGATTTACTAATATTTCACAATCTGTTGCAAGAACAATAGGTTTTGACCTTGCAAGTACTGATACTGTACTAATGATACCGGTTATAGCAATTTCTTTTATAATTTCAGCTGTTTTATTATGGAAAATTTATAAAAAAAGGATTAAACTTGTAGAGCAGCGACTTTAAATTTCACTTTACGACCGCTGAAATAATTTCCGGACATATCAAAATCCCATATCCATTCTTTCAAAGTTGAATTTTGCAGTAATTCAACTTTTAATCTTTTTTGTTCAGATAATAAATTGTCTTTGAAATCATATTCATATTGATAATAA
>JAUVIG010000255.1 GCA_030592825.1 Chlorobiota bacterium
CTTAATTTCTTCATCAAAATCTCCGCCTTTCAAATACAAAACAGCTTTCTCTTTTTTTCCTTTTTTAAAAAGATGCTTAACAGAATTATAAAAAACAGGAAATGCTGTTACGGCTCTTCCTGTTATATAATCAAAAGAACCATTTAGCTGTGTGCTTTTAATTTGCTTAGTTCTTACATTTTTTAATTCAAGTGAGTCAGCTACTTCTTGTGTTACCTTAACTTTTTTTGCAATTGAATCAATTAATGTAAACTGTACATCCGGAAACATTATTGCTAAAGGAATCCCCGGAAATCCTCCTCCGGTTCCTACATCCAATACCTTTACATTGTCTTGGAATGATTTTACTTTTACAATTGCTAATGAATGAAGAATATGTCTTATAAAAAGATTATCAATATCCTTACGTGAAATTACGTTAATTTTTTCATTCCAATATTTATAAAGAGTCGGCAGTTTTATAAATTGTAACTTTTGAGTAGAACTAATTTCAGGGAAGTATGATTTTAAAGTCTCAATTTCAGAATTTTTCGTCATGTATGTTATGTTTTTTCAAAGTACTCAATAATAATTCTCTGGAACGATATAATCTTGCCTTAACAGTCCCCAAGGGCAGATCTAATTTTTCAGAAATTTCACTGTAGGAATATTCTTCAAAATATCTTAAAACAATAATCCTCCTGTAATCGGGCGGTAATTTTTGAATAATATTCTTTAAAATATTTTTTTTTGAATACTCACTATCTTTTCTTCAGGATTTAAGGAATCTTCGGCTATTACAACCCTATTATAAAAATTATCATCATAACTAATATCGCTTTCAATATAAACATCGTTCATTCTCTTTTCGGAAGTTCTTAAAAAATCAATACCATGATTTGTAGCAATTCTGAATAACCAAGTACTAAAAGCATATACAGGTTTATAAGTTTCAATTTTTCTAAAAGCTTTTTCAAAAGTTTCAATTGTCAAATCTTCAGCATCCTCTTTTGAATTAACCATTTTCAACAAAAGATAATATAATGATTCTCTGTAATATCCCATTAATTCAGCAAAAGCAATCTGGTTGCCTTTTTTCGCTAATTGGATCAGATCATAATCCCTTTTAGCTTTATCTGAAAAATTAGGACTCAATTCCATTCCTTCTTCTGAATAAAAATATTACTTATTATTACAAACAAATTTAATGCAGGTATTAAAATGTCAAATATAGGAATAAAAATCAATATTTTTTTCTCTTCAATTTTTTTTGCAAACAAACCTATTATAAAAAACTGAATAATATATCTGATCATAAAAACAGAAATCAATAACAATACATATTTACAAAAAACTAAACCTGCAATAAATGCAAGGTAAAAAATTAATTTTGATAAGGGTTCAAGAGAAAGTAATATTTTATGTATAAATTTATAATAAAATCCTGTCGTTATATGTCTCCTTTTTTGAACAATCCAATCTTTAAATTTCTTTTTAGGAACCGACTTAGTGATACTGTCTTTATTAATTGTTACAGCTGTATTAGTTATGTTTGATATTTTATTTATATGCAAATCATCATCACCTGATAATATATGCATATGACCTGAAAAGCCGGAATGCTTTACAAACAACTTCTTTTTATAGGATAAATTACGACCGACTCCCATATATGCAATACCTAATTTTGCAAAAGCAAAATATTGTAAAGCAATAAAAAGTGTATCAAACCTAATTAATTTATTTAAAAATCCTTTTTTAAATTCATATCCTCCGTATCCCAAAACAATATCTTTTCCGGCAGAATAAGCTGCCGTAATACTTTGAATCCAAAATTGTGATACCGGATAACAATCAGCATCTGTAAATAACAGATGCTCATATTTTGCAATATTTATTGCTTTAGTTAAAGCATACTTCTTCCCTGTCGCATTTTTTTCATTAAAATCAATTGTTACCACTGATAAATTACTGTATCTTTTTTGGAATGCTTCCAAAATATCTTTTGAATCATCATCAGACCTGTCATTTGCTACAATCACTTCAAATTCTTTATAGTTCTGATTAAGCACAAACGGTAAAAAAAATTTTAAATTTTCACTTTCATTTCGTGCACTTATTATTACTGAAACAGCTTTTGATATGTTTTTATTTCCAAAGTCCTTTAAAAACAATACTCCGGAATAAATTGCAGCATAATAAATGAACTGTAACAGGAAAGACAAAAAAAACAATAATATTATGATCTTTTTAAACAAATTAATTATTATTTTCTTGAGTATTTAAAGGATTTTCAGAAATCTCTTTGTATAATTTTCTGTTTTTATAAATTTCAATTGCTGTATAAAGTGCTCTTCTGAAAGAGTCAGGAGATGCAACACCTTGACCGGCAATTTCAAAAGCAGTTCCGTGATTAGGTGATGTTCTTATTATTGGTAATCCGGCAGTAAAGTTCACTCCGGTCGCAAATTCCACAGCTTTAAAAGGTGCTAAACCCTGATCGTGATACATTGCTAATATTGCATCAAATTTCATAAATGATTGAGAGCCGAAAAATCCGTCAGCCGGATACGGCCCTATTGCCATAATACCTTCATCTCTTGCCTTATTAATTGCAGGTATAATAATTTCCTCTTCTTCATGCCCGATAACTCCATCATCGCCTGCATGAGGATTTAAGCCTAATACAGCAATCTTTGGTCTGCGAACTGAAAAATCTTCAAGAAGTGACTGATTTAAAATACGAAGTTTTCTCAATATTCGTTCTTCTGTTATCATCGAAGGAATATCTTTTAAGGCTACATGACCGGCAACAACACCTATCTTCATCATTTCTCCTGTCATTAACATTAAAACATCATCAGAGTCAGTCTTATTTTGCAAATACTCTGTATGCCCCGGAAAACCAAATTTATCAGATTGAATACTCTTTTTATTTATAGGAGCTGTAACCAATACATCAATTTTATTATCCAGCAAATCATTGGTTGCTGCTTCAAGTGATTCATATGCAGCTTTGCCTGAATCATCTGTTGACTTTCCTAATTCTATCCGAGCATTTTCAAATACACAATTAATAATGTTTGGTCTTTTAGGATTTGCATCGTTAGGACTTTTAATAATATTTAAACTGAAATTTTCAAAATTAATGGCTTTTCTGTGATATGCCGCTAATTTTGGAGAACCATATACAATAGGGATACATAAGTCATTTATTCTTTTATCCGACAAAGTTTTAATAATGACTTCATAACCTATTCCGTTTATATCTCCGTGTGTTATTCCTAATTTTATTTTATTTTCCATTTAATTTATAATTTATCTTCTTTTATAACAATCAATAATTTACACCTAAACTAACTTTCGTAATTTTTTAAAAAATCATATAATAATCTCACTCCGTATCCGCTGCCTCCGACTGTTCGATAAGAACTCTTATTACTTAACATTGCAGGTCCTGCAATATCAATATGTATCCATGGATATTCCGTAAAATACTCAAGAAATTTTCCGGCTGTAACAGCACCGGCTTCCCTGCCTCCAATATTCTTTATATCAGCGATGTTCGATTTTAGCATTTCTTTATATTCATCCCAAAAAGGGAACTTTACAACTCTTTCATAAACGTCTTCCCCACTCTTTTCTAATTTACTGAAAATAGTGTCGTCTGCAGTTCCCATAACAACAGCAGCCTCTGTTCCCAATGCAACGGCAGCGGAACCTGTTAAAGTAGCCAAATCAATAACTAATTCAGGATCATCTTTCTGAGCATAACTTAAAGCATCAGCAAGAATCAATCTCCCTTCTGCATCTGTATTCAATACTTCAACAAACAAACCATTATGCATTTTAATAACATCACCCGGAACATAAGACTTTGCATCAACAGCATTATCAGTAGCAGGTATCAAAGCAATAATATGTAATGGTAATTTATTTTTTGATACAGCATACATTGTTCCGATTACCGCAGCAGCTCCCGCCATATCAAATTTCATCATATCCATAGAATTTTTTGTAGGCTTAATGCTGTATCCGCCTGTATCAAATACAATTCCTTTGCCAACTAAAATAATAGGTTTGGAGTTTTTTGCGTTATCAGGTTTCCATTCCATAATTGAGAATGTCGGAGGTTCCTCACTTCCTTTATTAACAGCCAAAAGACCTCCCATTTTCCGTTCTGCAATTTTTTCCTTATCAAAAACAGTAACCTTAAAACCGGATTTTTTGCCAAGTTCAATAATTCTGTCAGCTAATTGTATTGCATTTAATCCGGAAAACGGTTCATTAGCAAGATCGCGTGTAATATATACAGCTTTAAGGATATTTTGTAATTCATCAATATTGTTCTTATTTACTGAGCTTGATATAATATTTATACTATTCAAAGATGATTTTTTTGATTTAATATCTTTATAATATTTTATAAACTTATAATTCCCGAGAACAATACCTTCAATAAAAGCATACAATACTTCAAAATTTGAATTTGTTTCAATAATACTTACGGAAGTTTGCTTATATGAATCTACAATTGAGACCAATTTACTGCCAATTTTTCCGGCAATTTCTTTTTTGTTTTTTACAATTTTATCTGTAAAATTAATGAAGTATATAAAACTGTTATATTGATTTATTGTTACAATTGATTTATCATTTTTAAATTGATCTTCAATATATTTTTTCTGATCTCCTGTCAATTCAAAAGCTTTAAAATCTTTTATATCACCTATAAATACAATATTATCATTTTTTTTAGTATCTTTATTTAAATTTATTTTTATACTCATACATAATATTTAGTCAATTAAAAACGTAAAATTAATAATATAATCTTATAATTAAATACCTTCATCTTGATTTTGTATAGATGGAACTGTTAAATATTTAGCACGCAATTTGTTATAAATTTAAAAATACTTACTGATGAAAAAAATAACTGTAATTATTATTCTGATATTCGCCTACACTACTACTTTTTCACAAGAAAATACATTTGGTGATGAAATTGAACTTGATGAAAAAGAATATTATTTCGCAATAAGATTATTACCAAGCTTAAACGGAAACCTTATACAAGTTGCTGTTAAGAAAAAAAATTCCGTTAATAAGGATGATATAAAATTTTTAACATTAAACAGTTGGGCAAGACAACTTGCAGGTTATGAAACTTCAGATGCCAATCCTGACAGAGAAAACTTGACAGAAAAATACAAGATATTTGAAGTGCCTTCTGAGGCAAGCAATAAGGGTAATGAAGAAATTGAATTTTATACTGTAAAAAAAATCGAAGCTATTCTCAATAACTTATGGAGATTAAAATATTCTGAATATCCTTATTTTAATTCAGAAAAAAATGAAGACAAAGGTTGGGCAAAACATCCTGATGAAAAAATCACTTGGTTACCGTCAGAAAGCCAAATGAATATCCTCAGAACATACGGTATTAATGAATTAAGTGATTTTATTGAAGACAAACAAGTTATGCGATTATTAAAAGATGTCAGAAACAGAAATTGGCAAAACAGATATATCCAAAGTGCAGGAGTATATCAATATGAAGAACTAAATGATACTATTCCGAATAATTAATTCATCTTTTATCGGTAATTTCTTCTCTTGTATTAAAAGATCGTATTATAAGAAGTTGTTGATTACACGTTAATAAAAGATTAACAAAAACACAGTAATTAATAATTAAAGTTATATTTTTGCAAAAATTTTATCCTATTTTATTAAAGAATAAACAAATCTATAATGTCAAAAGTTATTGCATTAGCAAATCAGAAAGGTGGA
>JAUVIG010000462.1 GCA_030592825.1 Chlorobiota bacterium
ACACGTATTAAAATAAGAATTATTACTGAAGTTGCTTGGATGGCTCATTTTGTTAAGAATATGTTCATCAGACCTACTGATGAAGAGATGAAAACCTATGAACCTGACTATGTAATGTTAAATGCTGCAAAAATTAATAACCCTAATTGGAAAGAACATAAGATGCACAGTGAAGTATATGCTGTTTTTAATCTTAAATCACAAATGGCATGTGTCGGCGGAAGTTGGTACGGCGGAGAAATTAAAAAAGGATTTTTCTCTATTATGAATTATCTTCTTCCTTTAAAAGGTATTGCTGCTATGCACTGTTCTGCCAATGTAGGTAAAGACGGAAAAACTGCAATTTTCTTTGGTCTTTCAGGAACAGGAAAAACAACACTTTCAGCCGACCCGAACAGAGTATTAATTGGTGATGACGAACACGGATGGGATGATGACGGTATTTTCAACTTTGAAGGCGGTTGTTATGCAAAAACAATTGATCTTGATGCAGAAAAAGAACCTGATATTTACAATGCAATTAAAAGAGATGCATTACTTGAAAATGTTGTTATTGATGAAAACGGAAAAATTGATTTTGCTGACGGTTCAAAAACTCAAAATACACGTGTTTCATATCCGATTTATCACATTGAAAATATTGTGAAACCAATTTCAAAGGCAGGACATGCTAACAAAGTTATTTTCTTAACTGCTGATGCTTTTGGTGTTTTACCTCCTGTTTCAAAATTAACTCCTGATCAAACCAAATATCATTTTATCAGCGGATATACTGCAAAAGTTGCCGGAACCGAAAGAGGAATTAAAGAACCTGTACCTTCATTCTCTGCTTGTTTTGGTGCAGCATTCTTATTGCTCGACCCGGCTAAATACGCAGAAGAACTTATTAAAAAAATGGAACTGCACGGAGCAACTGCATATCTTGTAAACACCGGATGGATAGGCGGAGCATACGGAACCGGAAAACGTATTGATCTCCCTTCAACAAGAAATATTATTGATGCAATTCTTGACGGCTCTCTTGATAATGCAGAATTTGAAAATCTTTCTGTTTTCAATCTTGCAATTCCGAAAGCTGTTAAGGGTGTTGAGAGTAAATTATTAAATCCGAGGAATTTATGGAAAAACCCTAAAGATTGGGATGCAGCAGCAATGGATTTAGGACAAAGGTTTATTGATAATTTTGAGTTCTTCACAGATAATGTTGAAGCAAAGAAATTAGTTGCAGCAGGTCCTCAAATTAAATAAGACAAAAAAAGTCGGAATGAAACATTCCGACTTTAATAAAAGGATATTTTGTTTATTAAGGGCTTCACTTTGAGTGAAACCCTTAATTTGCCGTCCCTACATTCTTTAATAAAGTGTTAAACGGTAAGGAAAGTCGTTGTCTGTGGTTAAAAAGCCCTAACAGCACGAACATCGCTTTGGACGTTCTTACCTTCCCATGCCTGATTGCCATCACTGAAACGCTGTTCCCGAGCATGATTGGTAGTGTGCTCGGTTGAACTCCAATAATAGTCGTCGCTAAAACCGCCAATTGTTACTTTTTGTAAATACATTAGATTAAGTTCATATTTTGATGGTAAATACCAGTCTCCATAATCAATACCTCCGTCAGTTATTACAAGGTCTGCACAAAGTTTAGCAGCATAACTTCCGTCTCGTTGTTCTGATACAATCAGCATGGTATTCATCTCACCTGCATCTACACCGTCCCCTGTTGCTGCTGTTTCAGTAAAACCATCCGACCATATTATTCCTGTACTTTGGTCCGTAGTGGCTGCTATTAAACCATGCTGTCCGGAAGCATCTAACCAAAATATTATTCCGCCGCCATAGCTGTCGCCTATTGCCATAGCTGTAACACTTTCTGCTGTTTTTGCATGCATAGCATAAGGTCCGCTTAATAATTGGCTTGTTCCCATTACTGTACCGTTTACAGATATTTTAACGAAATAAACATCTGAACTCCAACCTACTACACTTAAATCACTTATTGAGCCTATGTTTATATTTATTAAACCCTGTGCTGTTGTAGTTACATCATGGGTTTCATTGAATATACTTGTTCCGGATGCATTACCTTGTAAAATTTCAAGATATACTGAAACATTTTCTTCTGCCATTATACCGTCTGCATCACGTAATACTGCTTGGTATTTAAACTCGTTGGGCGTTTGTGCCAAGATTCCTGTTACTGCGAATAAAAACGCAACTAATACTAAACTTAATTTTTTCATTTTTTTCATTTTTTTTAATTTTTAATGATTTTGAAATTTTTGATTACTTGATTTTCTTGTTTTACTGTTAAGAAATATACACCACTTGTGTAAACTGAAAAGTTTAATTGCTTTTCTGTTTCATTAATTTTTTCTTGTAATAATACTTTTCCGTTAATGTTGATAAGGAAAACTTCCCCCTTGCCTTCTTCAAAGCGAGAGTTTTCTGTCTTAATAGTAATAAGGTCAGTTGTTGGGTTTGGATAAACAGTTATATTTATATCTGTTGCCAAATCTTCTACTAATGTAATAATATAGCTATCCTGATGAAAGCCTTGTGTAATTACATAATCTCCTGCTGTATGAGTTGCTGTTATGCACTCACCAATTGACCAGTCTAATTGATAGCTTGTATTGTTAAAGCTATCGCCCGAAGAGCTGATTAGTTCAGGACTTACTGTTTGGCTGAATGCCAAATTCATCAGAAATATTCCGATGATTAGTAAACTGATTTTTTTCATAATCTTTAATTTTTAGTTAATAATTAATTTTGTTGATTTTATGTACTGCTTGCAAGCGATTATGTACATCTAATTTTTTATAGATATTTTTTAAATGGAATTTTACTGTATTTTCGGAAATATTGTTTCGTTCAGAAATTGATTTATTAGATAATCCTTCTTCTAATAATTTTATAATTTTGAGTTCTGTTTTTGAGAGAATATTTTCTGAGTCATTATCCATTTAATTAAAATCTTTGTGCAAATATCTGATTTACAATTGATTTTTTTCCCACCTAAAAGGGTAGTTTTTTAATTATATTTGATTTTTTTCCTACACTTTTGGGTAGTTTCCGGAAAAAAATCTAAAAAATGTTAATAGACTTTGATTTTTTGGGATTTTAAAAAGTGCAGTTTTTTTCGTTACAGTTTATCCTCCTTGTAACTATTCAGTTTGTGTTTAACCGGTTTTATATTTCGTACCTAACGGCACGAACAACTCACAATTTTACAGTGTTTTACCAATATTTAACCCCTAACGGGGTTTTAAGCATCCTGTTAAGGATGAAATATGGGTAAAATATATAACAACACGTAAGAAATGTGCCGTCAGGTACATAATATTAATCCAAACTGATTAGTTACGCCTCTTTTATACATAACTTTTTTTCATACTTCGTTGAAATGAATAATATCGCACAGATTACACAGAATAACACAGAAAAATTTTTTGTGAA
>JAUVIG010000080.1 GCA_030592825.1 Chlorobiota bacterium
ACTGTCGGGACTTCAAAATCACCTTCGAATTATTACATATATAATTTTGACAGCAAGGAATTAAAATGCATTACTGATAATCTCAATCATGAGATAAATCCCGAAGATCTTGTTGTTGCTGAAGTTATACGATATAAATCCTTTGACGAATTGGAAATCCCGGCAATATACTACAAACCCTTAAATGCTTCTGAAAATAATAAAGTGCCGGAATTGGTATGGGTACATGGCGGTCCGGGCGGACAATCAAGAGTAGGTTATTTTGCAATGATCCAATATCTGGTAAATCACGGTTATGCCATACTTGCAGTAAACAATAGAGGTAGTAGCGGGTACGGAAAAACTTTTTTCAAAGCTGATGACAGAAATCATGGTGATAAGGATCTCAAAGATTGTATCTGCGGTAAAAAATGGCTGCAAACTCATGATTATATCGAACATGATAAGATCGGAATAATCGGAGGAAGCTACGGCGGTTATATGACAATGGCTGCAATGACTTTTGAACCTGATGAGTTCAAAGTAGGTGTGAACCTGTTTGGGGTTACGAATTGGCTTAGAACTTTAAAATCCATGCCTCCCGATTGGGAATCCTTTAAAAAAGCACTCTATGAAGAAATGGGAGATCCTTATACCGAAGATTCCGTTAGATTGTATAATATTTCACCGGTGTTTCATGCAAATAGAGTAAAAAACCCTGTTATGGTATTACAAGGTGCAAATGATCCCAGAGTATTGCAAATAGAATCAGATGAGATTGTTGAAGCTGTTAAAAAAAATAATGTGCCTGTTGAATATATTATTTTTCCGGATGAAGGACATGGTTTTAGAAAAAAAGAAAACCAAATTAACGGCTATGGAAAAATATTGAAATTCCTTGATAAATATTTAAAAGAAGTTGGGGAAGAAATTGAAACTGAACAGAATTAATACTGTGGCACGCTCCGGTGTGCCACGGGTTACTTCCAATACACAGCCAACTCTTCTGCGCATTTTAATTATTTTGTGTCTTTAGCATAAATATTCTTATAAAATTTATTTACATTCCAAAATATTAATCGTATATTTGCGATGAACTATAAATAACTAATGAAGAAACCTGAATTAAATAATAAGGATCACGTAAAATTGGCAAGATTTGCAAAAGCACTGTCACACCCGACCAGACTTTTTATATTGAAATTTTTGAGTTGCTGTGAGTCGTGCTATACCGGAAATATTGTTAATGAACTGCCCATCGCACAATCATCAGTTTCTCAGCATTTAAAAGAACTAAAGGAAGCCGGGCTAATAGACGGTACTATCGAAACTCCAAAAGTATATTATTGCATCAATAAAAAGAATTGGGAATTAGCTAAAAAAATGTTTGCAAAATTCTTTTAAATTTTTTTATAACTAATTATCGTATATCTGCGATAAACTATAATATACAGATAAATAATTAAACACTAAACATAAAAGTATTTATTAAACCGAAAAATAAAATTTAAAAGCTTAATAAAAATTAATATTATAAAATTTCTTAAAATTAAAAAAAAATGAAAAATTCAAATAAACTAAAAAAAATAGTCAGAGATAAATATGCAGATATTGCAACAGAATCATCAAATTGCTGTTGCGGAAATAAGAATAAGCAATTGGATTATTCTGTATTCAATGAAAGTTATGCAGATAAGGAAGGTTATTTCAAGGATGCAGACATGAACCTCGGATGTGGTTTGCCAACAGAATATTCAAACATCAAAAAAGGTGATGCTGTTTTGGATCTCGGCAGCGGTGCCGGTAATGATTGCTTCGTTACAAGATCAATTGTTGGTGAGAACGGAAAAGTTACAGGACTTGATTTTACTGATGAAATGTTGCAAAAAGCAATAATCAATAATCAAAAAACAGGATACACAAATATCAATTTCATTAAAGGAGATATTGAAAATATTCCGTTAGATTCAAATACATTCGATGTAGTGATCAGTAATTGTGTTTTGAATTTAGTCCCTGATAAAGAAAAAGCGTTTTCTGAAATAAAAAGGGTGTTAAAACCAAATGCTCATTTTTGTGTTTCGGATATCGTTTTGGAAGGTGAATTACTGAAAGAAATAAGGGATGTTGCAGAAATGTATGCCGGATGTGTTTCAGGTGCATTACAGACAGAAAAATATTTAAGTGTCATTGAATCAGCAGGTTTTAATAACATTAAGGTGAAGAAGAAAAAACAAATTAATGTTCCTGATGATCAATTATTGGAATATATCTCAAAGGATGAACTTCAAAAATATAAGGATACCGGAGCAGGAATATACAGCATAACGGTTATCGGAATAAAGAGATAATGTTAAATTATAAACAGCTAAAAGGAAACGTAATTAATAACTGCGTTTCTTTCATATTTTTTTAATCTGATGATTTGGCAATTCGATGATCTTTTTATATTATTAACAGAAAAGCAAATAAACAGTTAAACAAATAAACAATACAAAATGAATATAAAATACGTCCATACAAACATTATTTCAAAAGATTGGAGAAAACTTGCCGATTTTTTCTAAAGCATTTTGAAATATCATTGGTTTTTCATATCTTCGTTACTTCAACGGCATTTTTATTTCATTATAATATTAAAACTTTAAGCCATGAAAGTAATCGGATTGATCGGTGGTATGACATGGAAATCAACTTCTGTATATTATCAATTATTAAATGAAATCACCAACGAAAAGTTAGGAGGCAGGCATTCTTGCGAATGCATTTTATATTCTGTTGATTTTGATGAAATTGAAAGATTACAACATCGAGGTGATTGGCAACAATTAGCCGATATTATGTCTAAAGCAGCCGGAAAATTAGAAAAAGCAGGTGCAGATATGATCGTCATTTGTGCAAATACAATGCATAAAACTGCTGATGAAATTGAAGACAGAGTTAATATTCCCATTGTTCATATAGCTGATGCTGTAGCTGTTGAAGTTAAGAAGCAAAATTTAAAAAAGATCGGGCTTATTGGAACAAAATTTATAATGGAGCATGATTTTTACAAAAACAGAATAAAAAAAACATTTGATATTGATGTTATTTCTCCCAAAGGAAGAGATATGATCACAATTCACAGAATAATATTTGATGAACTAATATACGGAACAGCAAAAGAAGAATCAAAAAAAAGATACTTGGAAATCATCAATAAGTTAACAGAAAGAGGTGCAGAAGGAATTATTCTCGGATGTACTGAAATATCAATATTGTTAAATCAATCAGATATCAATATACCAATTTTTGATACAATTCGAATTCATGTTGAAAAAGCAATTGAATTTGCAATAGCATAGGCAGTAAAGTTGCCGGTCTATTATCAGACAGGCAAACAATTTAAAATTGTAAATGTTTTCCGGCAGATTCATATAAACGGTAAGCAGTCAACATCTATGTAAAAACAAAGACAATATTCAATTTATTAAATTCCTTTAAAACAATTTCATGAAAAATTTCTCAACTTATTTATTGGCTTTATTAATGATATTAATAAATTTAAATTGTGATAATAACAAAGCGAAAGAAACCGGTGAAGAAGATGAAATATTATCCGAATTTGTACCTCAATGGGCAAAATCTGCCGTTTGGTACCAAATTTTCCCTGAACGTTTCCGAAACGGTGATCCGTCAAATGATCCCAAAGTTGAAGATATTATTGGTGCTGATCCCCAAGAACCGCCTAAACAATGGGAAATACATCCATGGGGAAGTGATTGGTATAAACTGCAGAACTATGAAAAAATAAACGGTGAACCGGAACTATGGAAACATCTTATCAGAAGACGTTACGGCGGTGATCTGCAAGGTATTATTGACAAACTTGATTATATAAAAGACCTCGGGATCAATGCTGTTTATCTTAATCCGGTATTCGATGCTCCCTCTCTTCATAAATACGACGGAGCAAGTTATCATCATATTGACCCTAACTTCGGACCCGATCCTGAGGGCGACAGAGAACTGATGAAACATGAAGATCCGCTGGATCATGAAACTTGGGTGTGGACAAAAGCCGATGAACTGGTTTTAAAACTTATTGATGAAGCACATAAAAGAAACATCAGGATAATCTTCGATGGTGTCTTTAATCATATGGGTATCAATAGTTTTGCATTTAAAGACCTTGTAAAAAATCAACAAGCATCTCCTTATAAAGATTGGTTCATCATCAAATCTTGGAATGATCCTGATCAGAATACTGAATTTGACTATGAGGGTTGGTTTGGAGTTAAATCACTACCCGAATTTAAAGAAGACAGTTTGGGAATAGTAAAAGGGCCGAATGATTACATCTTCAATGCCACGGAACGTTGGATGAATCCAAAAGGTATGGGAATACAATACGGTATTGACGGTTGGAGATTGGATGTTGCCTTTTGTGTAAACCACGAATGCTGGAAACGATGGCGAAAGCATGTCCGTTCAATAAATCCTGAAGCTTACCTTACAGCAGAAATTGTAGATACTCCCGATAAAGTGAAACCTTATATGAAAGGCGATGAGTTTGACGGTGAAATGAACTACAACTTTGCTTTTACTTGTGCGGAATTCTTTTTTAATCCGGACAGCATGAGCATTACTGCAGATGAATTCAATATTAAATTGAAAGAATTACGTGAACTCTATCCTGCCGGTGTTGCCTGTGTTTGTCAAAATTTATTCGGCAGTCATGATTCTAATCGCATAGGTTCTCACATTGTGAACAGAGGAATATGGAATTTCAGAGATTGGGGCAACTATTTCGGGAAATCTCAAGCCGCAAACAATCCCGATTATAAAGTTCGAAAACCCAATGAAGAAGAACTGCATCTTCAAAAGTATTTTGTTATAATGCAAATGACATATGTAGGTGCACCGATGATCTTTTACGGAGATGAAATCGGTATGTGGGGAGCCAATGATCCGGATTGTCGTAAACCTATGATTTGGGAAGATATAGAATATGAAGATGAAGTTTACAATCCTGACGGCAGTAAAAGGAAACCTGACAATGTATCTCAAAATAAGGATTTGCTTGCTCATTACAAAAAGTTGATCACTGTAAGAAACGATCACAAAGCCTTACAATTGGGAACTTATAAAACACTTACAACCGATAATGAAAAAGACATTTTCATCTTTGAGCGTAGGTATAAGGATGAAATAATCATTGTTGTTTTAAATAATTCCGAAAACAAACAAACAATTGAAGTTCCTGTATTATTTAAAAAATCTTATTCCGATTTACTGAATGATAAAAAATACACATCGAAAAACAAAAGTATTACAATTGAACTTGAAAGAAAATGGGGGTCAATTTTGAAAGTTTGTAAATAAAAGCAGTTTCTGCAACTCGTCAGATAACTTATTTATATACAATAACTTTAGATTGCAATTACAATTAATTCATAGTATGGTTATCAGGCTTTTATAATCTTTATCAGAATTTCTGAATAAAAAATGATAAAACTTAAAACATCAAAATAAGAAAAATATGTATATTGTACCGAAATTTTAATAATTTTCTATTTTATGCTGTTTAAGAAATTTGATGAAAAAACCGGTATTTTGAGTGTAAAAGCAAGAGGTAATATTGATTTCTGGGAGCTTCTTGATCTGTATAAAACCATTGAAACAAATAATGAATATCCGAGAAAATTAAAGATCATTATAGATACTTTAAAATCAAAATTTGATTTTCCTGTTAAATATAATGAAGATATTTCTAAAGCAATTATGACTGTTGCTAAAAAATATGATATCATCAAAGAAGCTGTAGTTGTTGATAAGTATTATGAAACTTCTGTTGCATTAATGTTTGACGATAAATTTGTTTATGATAATTTAAGTTTTAAAATCTTCACAGATATGAAAGCAGCTCAAAAATGGTTGAATTTTTAAAGCTTTAAAACTTTATTGTATGAAAATAAAACAATTGTTTTCAATAAGTATAGTTCTTATTCTCTTTAGTCCGCCGGCATATACTCAAAATAATATTTCTGAACCATATAATATCAAAGATTATTTTTTACTGATACCGGAAAACATTTTAAATATCAGTCAAAAGGAAAGAATAGAGATATTGAAAAAGAAAACCATTCGAGAAATTTTTGAAGCCGGAGATTATTATCAATTAGATACTTTGGATTTGAAAAACGGATATATTGAATTTCAAACCGTTGGTGACGGTGAAGGGAATATGTTTGAAATGACATACTATAAATTAGATAATGATGAAAGAATAATTGCACTTAATACAATTAGTTGGGGTATGTGTTGTGAAGATTCTAAATTGCGATTTTACAAAATTAAAAGTAAGGAATGGATAGAAATAACACAATCAGTATTACCAATAATTAGTTTAAGTGATTTCTATATTGAAGATAAAATTACAGAATCTGCAAAAAGCGAACTATTTCTTCGATATTATCTGCCGCAAAAAGGAAAAAATATAAAGGTGAAATTGGCAGATACTTTCTTTGAATACATGAATGAAAGAGATCATAAAAAACTGTTTTATGCGGAAAGAATTGAAGAAATCAGACTAATTTGGAACAACGGAACATTTATAAAAAAGCAGTAGTATATAAATTTTGAATTCCGGTTTTTTAAGAAGCATTAATTTAACAAATACATGCAATTTTCAGATTTAGGGATTTGAAATAATTTTTTCAAAACGAGGAAGCAGAAAGGCATTAGATATTTTACGCAGGTTTTACATTTACAAGATTTTCAGATAAAATCAGTTGAAAAGAATTATAAAACACAAAAAAAAGGAGGATATTATGAACAAATTACAAGGAACAAAAACAGAACAAAATCTTTTAAAAGCATTTGCCGGAGAATCACAGGCAAGGATGCGATATGATTACTTTGCAAAACAAGCAAAAAAAGAAGGCTATGAACAAATTTCGGCAATATTTGCCGAGACAGCTTTAAATGAAAAAGAACATGCAAAAAGATTTTTTAAATTTCTGGAAGGAGGACCGGTTGAAATTACTGCCGTTTACCCTGCCGGAAAAATAGGAACAACAAAAGAAAACCTGAAAGCATCTGCTTTAGGAGAAAATGAAGAATGGACAGAACTATATCCTGAATTTGCAAAAATTGCTGACGAAGAAGGATTTAAAGAAATAGCAAAAGCTTTCAGAATGATTGCCAAAGTAGAGAAAGCACATGAAGAGAGGTATACTGAGTTGGTTACTAATCTTGAAGAAGGAAAAGTTTATGAGAGAAACAGTAAAATTATTTGGAAATGCCGTAATTGCGGATATTTACACGAAGGAACAAAAGCTCCTGAACTATGTCCTGCATGCTTGCATCCTCAATCGTATTTCGAAATAAAAGAAACTAATTATTAATAAAAAATTTAATGTGTTATGAAAAAGTATGAATGTACAGTATGCGGTTGGGTTTATGACCCTGAAAAAGGAGATCCTGATGGCGGAATAGCTTCCGGAACAGCTTTTGAAGATATCCCGGATGATTGGGTTTGCCCTGAATGCGGTGTCGGAAAAGACGATTTCGAACTTGTTGAATAAATATTATTGGTTCTGCCACGAATTTAGTGGAATATTTATGAATCACGCCAAAGGCGGACACAGTGCTAAAATGATTAAATGCTACAATGCTACAATAAAAAAGTCATAATTATTAAATCAGATACTAATATCATTAATTTTACTGTCTGTTTTTTAAATATTTAAGCATTCAATCATTATCGTATTTAATCATTAAAATCAGTTAGATAACTGTATTTAGAATAAGATATTTCCGGTAAAATAATGGTAGAACTATAATTTGTAAAGTTATAAAAGAATGAAACGCCCATGATAAAGACTTTTAACACACCCAAGCATGATTATTTGTGGAGTAAGGTAAATTTACTGCACACAGTAGCAAGGGCGTTCCTATCTGACCTTTAAAAGTAATAAATATAAACAGATGAAAGCAAAAAAGATAAAAGAAAATATTTACTGGGTAGGTGCAATTGACTGGAATGTCAGAAATTTTCACGGGTATCTTACGCAACGCGGAACAACATATAATGCTTATTTAATAATTGATGAAAAAATCACTTTAATAGATACAGTGAAACCCGGTATGGAAGATGAAATGCTGGCAAGAATATCAGATATTATTGATCCTTCAAAAATTGATTATGTAGTTTCTAACCATGTTGAAATGGATCATTCCGGCGGATTGCCAAAGATTATGAATATTGCAAAAAATGCAACAATAATTACTTGTCCCAATGGTGATAAAGGTTTAAAAAAACATTATAAGGAAGATTGGGATTTCAAAGTTGTAAAAACAGGTGACAGCATTAGTATAGGCAAACTGTCATTAGAATTTATTTTAACTCCTATGGTGCATTGGCCTGATAATATGTTCTCATATTTGCGAGAAGAGAAAATATTATTTTCAAACGATGCTTTTGGACAACATTTGGCTTCAACAGCAAGATTTGATGACGAATATCCTGAAGATATTATCATGTCGGAAGCAAGAAAATATTATGCAAATATTGTTCTTCCATATCCAAATCCTGTTAAAAAAGCACTTGAGCAAGCAAAAAATATCGACATAGAAATTATTGCACCGAGTCACGGAATTATTTGGAGAAAAAATGTTAACAAAATAGTTGAAGAGTATCACAAGTGGGTTTCCGGTAAAACAGAGAAAAAAGCAATTATTGTTTACGATACAATGTGGAAATCGACAGAAATAATTGCCCGTGCCATACAATCCGTTTTCGAAGATACCGGTTATAATGCACCTTTATTTAATCTGCAAGTTAACCACATGTCAGATATTATGACAGAAGTTTTAACCTCGGAATATGTTTGTGTAGGTTCGCCGACTTTAAATAAAAATATAATGCCTTCAGTTGCAGGATTTCTTACCTATTTTCAAGGATTGGCACCAAAAGGAAGAAAAGGAATCGCTTTTGGTTCTTATGGCTGGGGTGACCAAAGCATACCAAAAATTACAGAATTTTTCAAAAATTCAGGAATAGACATTGTAGATACTTACAAGGTTAATTATATACCGGACAACAAAGACACAGACAATATAAAAGAAAAATTAAATGAGAAATTAACACAAAAATGATTCGTGTTTTAATGATTTATTTTTAAAGAAAATACAAAATCTTAAATTTTTGGTATGAAGAAGTTCCAAAGTTTATCATCCGGCGGATTTGCAGTTATAATAACAGTTTCCTTTTTTACGGGATGAATAAATTCTATTTTGCGGGCATGTAAATGAATACCACCGCCGGGATTAGAACGCGGAAAACCATATTTTAAATCTCCCTTGATTAAACAACCGATTTTTGTTAATTGTGCTCTTATTTGGTGGTGCCTGCCGGTATGAAGTTTAATTTTAAGTAAGAAGTATTTTTCGGAGTTGCCTTTAAGTTCATAGCTTAAAACAGCTTTTTTTGAATTCGGAACTTAATTATCATTTGCGTTAGATTTATTTTGTTTTCTGTTTCTTACCAAATAATGAGTAATTGTATCTTTAATTTTGGGTGCTTGGTTATTTACAACTGCCGAATATGTTTTTTGAATTTTATTTTCCGCAAATAATTTATTTATCCTTGTCAGAGCTTTACTTGTTTTTGCAAATATAACTATTCCGCTTACAGGACGATCTAATCTGTGTGTAATTCCCAGAAAAACATCTCCGGGTTTTTTGTATTTTTTTTTGATATATGATTTTACATCATCGGCAAGTGTTTTATCACCGGTTTTATCTCCTTGTACAATATCACCGCATTTTTTATTAACAATAATAAGGTGATTATCTTCATAAACTATATCAAGCATTTTAAAACTTTCTTCTGATAAATATTTTATTCAGATGTTTTTGAGAATTTTCAGTATCTGTTTTCATTAACACCATGTTGATGTCAATTTCCGCTTCAATATTACATACTTTTTCCGAAATTGTTTCAGCATCTAATAACTTTTTATAAAGTTTTTCATGCTTTTTATCAAATACAAAAAGACAAGTTTCAATGCCTTTTTTCTTTGCAAGAAAAAAACTGTTTTGAATAATATCCAAAAATAACCTGATGTTTCCTCTGTATTCTTTATTTGTAGCAATTCTCCATGAACTTCCTAACTTTTTTTCTGAACTTTTTCGGATATAATCAGTTTCCTGTTTGAAAAATAAATCTGTATGAAGTCCGTGTTCGGAATCAATTGTCATTGAATTTGTTCCGATTATATTATTGTTTAGTTCAGCAATAAGTACAGTTGTTTGATTTATATTATTTAAATGTGGGTAAAGATTGATTTTATCAGTCGATCCTTTAATAATATGTCTTGATTCAACGAGTGTTTCATGAACCATTGAACTGATTTCAGAAAGGCGATTATAATCAATCAGTTCATTAATGCTGTAATTGTTTAAATTTTCCATATTGAAAAGCATTAAAGCTTTCTTTTATTAAATAATAATCAGTATATAAGCCGAATTTACTGTCAATTGTAATTGAATTAGTGCCGATAATCTTATCGTTTTTTACTGAAATATGTTTTTTTATCTGCGTCAAATAAAAAAACAATTTTAACAATTCCCAAACTTTTTTTGAAAGGATATAAAAAATCGTAAGAGGGCTTGACTTATTTAATATTAGGCATTTATGTATAAATTATATTGTTTAAGTCATCCGCCTTAGGCGGAATCAGTTTATAATTGTTCTGTTGAGGATTCAATGAAGAAACAAAAAGATTAGTTTTCTTTGATTACTATTTTCACAGATGTACCTTTTCCTTTTTCGGAACTTATCTGAATTTCACCGGAAAGTAAACTTATTAACTTTTCAGCAATACTCATTCCTATACCAACACCTCTGAAAATAGTATTTTTATCTTCAAATTTTCGGAAAGAATCATATATATAAGGTAAATTTTTTTCGGAAATACCTTGTCCGTCATCAATTATGTTAATAATAATATTTTCATTATTTAAGGAAAAATGAAGTTTGATCTCTCCTTGATCAGTAAATTTCACTGCATTGTCAATAATATAAGTAATAGCTTTTTTAAATAATTTTTCATCAGTTTTTATTAAAAAATTATCATTTTTATTAAAATCAAGAACGGGCTTTATTTTTTTGAAATTTTTTTTAATTCTATTTTGTAACAGTATATATATATCATTTATAAAATCTTGTGCAAAAAACTCTGTTTTTTTTATTTCAAATTGTTCTGATTGAAGTTCCGAAAGAAAAAGAATATCTTCAATTGTTTTTATTAAAACATTAAAATTATCATTTATAATTTGATATTCGTTTTCAATTCTTTTGTCTTTTCCTGACAAAACTTGCATAAATCCCAAAACGGCATTAATAGGAGTTCTGATTTCATGTGATATATTTTGCAAAAAGGAAGTTTTCAGTTTATCACTCTCTGTTGCTTTCTTTAAAGCAATTTGCAGAGAAATTGTTTTTTCTTCAACAAGTTCCTCTAATTTTTCTTGATATATTTTTAATTCTTCATTGCTTTGTTCAAGTTTTTTCTTTTCAATATCCAAATAATAATTTGCTTCAAAAGCTTTATATCTGAAATTGTTTTGTACTCGGTTTACTGTAAATCCGGCAATTAGGATTAAAAACACATTGATAAATGCATGATATTCTTCATTTGTAACTGAAAAAAATGATAATAAGATGATTAAAAACAGAATAGGCGGTATTATGTATATTACAATTGTATAAAGTAAATTTGTTCGTATTTCAAGTGATATAATAAATAAAGCTGTAATTATTCCTAAAACGTTAACTGAATTAGTTCCGGAATCAATATGTATGAGATATTTTGCAAAAAGG
>JAUVIG010000056.1 GCA_030592825.1 Chlorobiota bacterium
ACAAATAACTGAAACTGTTGATTCGTATTATCTCAATGGCAGCTTCACCGGGTTTTAATACTTTTGCAATATCATTATAAGTAATTGTTTTTAATTCATTAGCTTTTTTAAATTCCTCTGAAGATTTGGTAAGATCTTTTTCCAAATTTAAAACTACTGTTTCGAGAGAATCAATATTAATATTCTCATCTTTCATATCTTCATCGGAATAGGTGTACAATCTTGCCAACCAGCTTTTTGTATCTTGCCAATTGTTATATTTTGAAATAAGAGCTTTATCCCCGCTGTTCAAAATTCTTGCTTTTACTTTGCGTGAAGAACTTAACAACAAAGCTTTTGTGGCAATATGAAAATTATAAACATCTCCGGCAATGTCAGGAACTACATTCTGTGCATCAACGGCAAAATTATAGAATCTTATAAACTTAGACTGAATCTTTTCCCAAAATTTTGTTTTTTCATACTCATTCATAGCAGGGAAAAATGTATTGATCTGATAGATGTATTCATTTAATGTCAGCTTATAAGTATCAGCAGCTTTCTTAAAATCTTCTTTTTGCCAATATAATATTGCTAAATTTTCATATGTTAATGTGATACTGGGATGATGTTCCCCCAAAGTTTTCTTTTGAATTCCGAGAGCTTGATTTAACAAAAGTTCTGCTTCAGCTAAATTATCCTGAGATTGATAAAATAATCCGAGTTCATATATTGCTTGGGCATATGACGGATGTTCTTTTCCGAATTGTTTATCATAAATACCCACAGCTTCTTTTAATAAAGATTCAACTTCTCCGAAACGCCTCATCTGTTGATATAATGAAGCCAAATTCCTGAGTAAAACAGCATAATCGGGATGCGTGTTTCCCATACGTCTTTTCTTTATTTTTATGGCATCTAAATAAATCTTTTCAGCTTCTTCATATCGTTTAGTCAGTTGAAACAGCAATGCTAAATTCACTTTCAAACGTACATATGTCGATGATTTTTTTTTAACTTCTTCTCCGGCAAGTTTTATTGATTCTTTCATCAGTTTTTCTGCATCTTTATATTTACCTGTCATTTGATAGATCATTGCTCTGTTATTTTGAACAATGGCATATTTGATGCTTTTATCTTCTCCTGTTTTTTTCAAATAATCTTGTGCTTTTATTATATATTCTTCAGCTTTTGTATATAAACCCATATCTTTATATAAAACAGCAATATTATTTAATGATTCAGCATAACCGGTTTTATCCGCACCTTTTTCTCTTTTTTCAAGTGCTTTTTTGGTATATTCTTCAGCCAAAGCATATCTTCCTGTAGTATGATATAAAAGTCCGAGATTGCTGAGTGTTAAACTTGCAAAAGTTGAGTCGCTTAATTTTTCGTCTTCATATATCTTATATGCCTTTAAAAAAGATTTTTCAGACATTTTGTAACTGCTTGAAACATATAAAATCTCACCGGTATAATTAAAATTTTGACCTTTAATTTTTGGAGGCACTTCATTAGTATTTGCAGGATCTGCGAGGTAAATTGCAAAACCCTTTGCTTGTTTCAAATTTCCTTTTGCTTCATGAGGTGTTGAATTATCACCAAATGAAATGGCATAATTAAAATCGGTAACATCATAACTTTCTGAAAAGTTTGTTAAAGTTTCTTTCCATTGTTCTTTAAATTTGTCATTTATATATTCTTCTGATTTATCATAAAGCCTGTATATATCATTTTCAAACACATCATTTGTCTTGTCTTTTATTTTATCAGTATCAATCTTTATTTTATCAGTTTTATCTTTTACTATTTTTTTCCAATCTTGATAAACATTTTCGCTTATTGCCGGATGAATGATTCCTGATATTAAAAAAATCAATACCGCTGTGATAATCTGTATTTTTTTCATTTGTCTTATTTTTTAAGTCTGTATTATTATTTTCAAAATATAAATTTATGACTTTTTTTTGATATAACTTCTAAAAATAAAAAAAGCCGGGCATTTACCCGGCTGATTTTTAACTAAAACAACTAAATTTATTTGTGACTATTACATTTATGACTGCAATTACTCTTATATTTGCTTCCGCAATTACTCTTTTTAACCAACGGTTTTTTACATTCAGGCGGTAATTTTGTATATGCATCTTTATCCGCTTTTTTATCATCGGCATCATAACCTAAATTTGTAATTGCTTCACAAATTACATCATAATCTGTTTTTTTATCTGAATATTTAACAGTTACTACTTTTGATTTCAAATCAAGTTCTACATCTTTTATTCCTTTTTCATAAGCCAAATAATTTTCAATTGTTTTTTTACAAAGCTCTGATTGTGCCGAAGTTTTTATTTTAACATACTTTAAACCTTGAGCATTTGAAGCTGTGGTAAATACAAAAAATAAAATTGTTACGATTGATAATGTTTTTAATGTTCTCATTTTAATTTAATTTTAGTTTGTGAATATTTGTTTATTTATTACTGCTTTTTACGAGCTGTTTTGACCCGCTTAAAAGCTAATTCTTTGAGTTGTTATTCTTTATTAAATTTACAATAGTGTCATACTATTTAGTCTATCCATAAAGTCAGTGTTTGGTTCAGAATGTTCGAGTTCGAGGCATCTGAAGTGTTTATAATCAGGAGTCCGTCGGCTGACGGATGACTGATTATAAACATAAGGATAACGAAGAAGTCGGACATTATGGACAAACACTATTTAATCTTTAATCTTATACCGACAAAAAACTTCCTTCCTGTTACAGGTCCCCAAACCACAGATGCATCAAAATATTCCCCGAAAGGGTTCTCTGCATCAATAATTACATTTTTTTGTTTGTAATTTGATAAATTTTCAGAACCTGCATAAATATCAAGATGTTTAAACCGTTTTGTAATTTGAACATGCAAAATATAATATGAAGGAGAACTTTCATTTATCCTGAATTCAGCAGGATTTTCACTTAAATCAGGTAAAGGACTTGTTCCTGTAAATTGATTAGTGATGTCCACCATCCATTTATTGAATTTTGTTGCATAAGAAAATGTTAACAAACCTTTATATTTGTTAATTACAGGTTTCTCAATTAACTCGTTATTCATAGTAACATGTACATCATTCAACCGGAATGCTGCTGAAATGTCAAATCTATTTATCGGCTTAAGGCTGAATTCTGCTTGAAAACTGTTTGAATATGACTTTCCTTTTAAATTATAAAATCTTATTTCATTTACATCTGTATTAATATCTGCAACCAATTGATTTACAAAATCTGTTCTGTAAAAATCAATGCTGAAATTTGCATCTTTTATATCTGAAAAATGTAATTCTCCGGTAAAATTAACACCATAATTCCATGCCTCTTCAGCTTTAAAATCTTCTTCAATAACAAGTATTCTTGAACTTGCAAAAATTGCAGGATTTTCAGCAAAAATATTGGAGGTTCTGAATCCTTTACCTGCAGATGCTCGTAAAACAAAATCATGATTTATGTTATACTTCGCATGCAGCCTCGGTGTTACAAAAACACCGTAAAGATTATTAAAATCAGCTCTTATTCCGGCAATTAAGCTAAACTTATCAGGAATAATATAAGTGTATTGAGAAAATATTCCCGGAACAACTTCTGTCCTTGAATAATCTTCGAAATTATATTGTTCATCAAAATCATCATAAACAAAACTTCCGCCGAAATTCAAGTTATTTTGAGTTGATTTGATTATCGTTTGAAAAATTACGTTTGCATAAAAACTGTTCTGAATGCCTGAATATGATTTGTTCCCGAATAAAGAACTTTGTTCATGTCTTGATAAAGAATATGTGGAACCAACACTTGAATAATCTGTTCCCGGTATCAGAAAACCTAATTTCCCCCAAATCTCATACTGCCGAGTATCAATTTCTATTCCGTAGAAACTTCCGTTATCATCAGGATTTTGGATAAAATTAATCTGCCCTCCGTCTTTTTCGTCTTGCAAAAATCTAATGCCGATTTGCCCGTCCAATTTTCTGTTGTTATCAAATTTCCAACGATTAATAAAATTATATTGCGACATTAGCGGCATATCAGCAAAACCATCCTTATTTTGGTCATGCAAAAAATCCAATCTTGAACCGTGCAGAAAGAACATTGTTGAAACTTTATCTGTCAGTTTAAATGCCGATGTTATATTTGATTCAAACTTGCCTTCAGAATTGGAATAAAGATTTAAAAACAAGCTTTCGGAATTTTCAGGTTTCTTCAATTCTATATTAATTTGTCCTGTTGTAGATTCATATCCGTTGATAACATCAGCAGTACCTTTTGATATTTGCACAGATTGCATCCATGTACCGGGAATAAAAGATAAACCGTAAGTTGAAGATAAACCTCTTACAGCAGGCATATTCTCTCGTAATATTTGAGAATATTTACCTGCTAAACCTAACATCTTTATTTGTTTTGCTCCGGTAACTGCATCTGTATAAGTTACATCAACAGTTGCTGTATTCTCAAAACTTTCTGACAGATTACAACACGGCAATTTGTTCAAACCTGCTTCAGTTATAATTTGTTTTGCTTCAATGCTTTGGGATGAATTAAATTGCCCGCCTAAATCAGCATTTATTATAACTTCTTCAATCTCATAACCTTTAGTAAGAAGTATATTTAATAAACTTGTATTTTTATTTACTTGAATAGTATCATTTTCATAACCTGTTATTGCAACTATCAACACATTAGTTTCATGTGTTTTCTCTAATTCAAAATATCCGTTAATGTCTGTTGTTGTACCAATGCTTGTATTTATCCAAAAAACGCTTACACCTGTTAACGGAATTTGCTTTTCATTATTTTCATTTTCAGTCTTAACATACCCTTGAATTTTTTCTGCAAAAATAAATACGGGTATTATTAAGAATATAAAAATCAAAATAAAAGTTTTATTTCTCATTTTTCTGTATTTAGAATGTTATTATATATAATTTAAATACAGTACCATCTTAATTAACAGCACGATGAACTTAACAATTATCAAAATAATAATTAAGACGATACTTCAGTAAAAAAATGAGAAATCAAATTCGTAAAATACAAATATTATGCAGGAGGTCTATCCCGAACAAATCAGGAGGTTTAATAATTTGAGTTGATGTATCAACAGAATGTTTTTGAACTTTTTCTTTATAATCAAAAAAATTAAATATTTCTAAACATACTTTTTGAAATTTAATTTTAATGAAAGAAAAAGTATAAGGTTCTGATATTTTCAAATAATAGGTATCATCTGAACAGCAATCAGTGTCTTTCTCTGAATTAATTTCGCAAACAGAACCGTAACAACATGTTTTATCAGAAGATTGATGATTTTCATGTTCATGCATTTGTTTATGCTCATGTTTACCTGTGTTTATATAAATTTCTGATATTTCACAAGATTGGCACTCATGAAAAATCAAGAAAAGTCCGGTAGATGATAATAAAAAAACTACGGAAAAGAATAACAATGCTATTTTATTGAAAATACTCATAAATATTAAAACGCAATATTAATATGAATTATTCTAAAAATCAAAAAAAATTATAATATAAGGAATATTTGAGCTTTTTTGAAGAAGTAAAAAATGGAAAAGAATAAGTTTAAATGTGCCTTTGGTAAAAATTCAAAAAATTCAGTTTTTATATGAAGAAACCGTAAGAGTATGATAATCTGCAAAATAACTGATTTTTTTTAATTTTTATGAATAATGCAGGTTAGGGACTGTAACGAAATAAACTGTGCTTTTTTTAGAAGTTAATAATGCTTTTTAATTTAACGCATTAAAAATAAACATTTTGCATCACTTTTTCAATTTTTATTTAAGATTTTTAAGTATTAATTTGAGTATTAATTTAATTTTTTCGTATATTTGGTTCTTTAAATAATAAATTGCAAGTATGTTAAAAGCAATTAAGATATTAATATTGGAAGACTTTGTATCTGATATATTCTTGATTGAAAGACAATTTAAAAGAAATAAACTAAATTACAAGCTCAAACACACTGACAATAAAACTGATTTTGAGAAATACCTGAAAACATTTAAGCCGGATATCATTCTTTCCGATTATAACTTACCTGATTTTAACGGACTTGATGCATTATCCATTGTTGTTCAACATCCTACATACATTCCTTTCATTATAGTAACCGGAGCTTTAGATGAAGAAACAGCAGTTGCTTGTATCAAAGCCGGGGCTGATGATTATTTAACAAAAGAGAATTTAACACGACTTGTTTCTGCAATAAAATCATCCATTGACAAAAGGGATACATTAATTAAAAAAGAAAAAGCAGAGGAGGAAACAAAACAATTAGCAAAAGAACTGCAAACATTAATTAAAACAGTAAATACACCCATTTTTGGTGTAGATAAAAAAGGGGAAATAAATGAATGGAATAATGCAACTGAAGAAATAACCGGTTTTACAAAAAAAAGTGTTTTAGAGAAGAATTTTGTTGAAAATTTTATTCACGAAGACCAAAAAGAAACAGTAAACCGGATTATCACAGATGCGATTAAAGGCTCAAGTATTATTAATTTTGAGATATTGTTCAAAACGGAAAAGAGATATAAGAAATTATTGCTGAACACCACAACAAAAAGAAATAATTTCGGAGAAGTTATAGGAGTTATTCTTATTGGGCAAGATATTACCAAAATGGCGGATTACAGAGAGGAATTGGAACAAAAGATTGAAGAACGAACAAAAAAACTTAAAACAGCTTTAGAAAAAGAAAAAGAATTGAATGAGTTAAAATCTTGCTTTGTTTCTATGGCATCTCACGAGTTCAGAACGCCCTTGTCTGCAATAGGATTTGCTTCAGGGTTTTTGAAAAAATACGGAGACAGAATTGACAAAGAGGCACATGATAAAAAACTTGATAAAATTAATATTCAAGTTAAATATCTTACTTCAATGCTTGATGATATACTTACCATAGGAAAAGCTGATGCAAGATCTAAGTTCAAGCCTGAAACATTAAAGTTTTCCGACTTTATTAAACCATTGTTGGAAGAAGTGAAAACAGTATCCGAAAATTCTCATGAAATTGAGTTTTTAATGACAAATAAGAATTTTACAATTGACTTAGATCCAAAATTAGGAAGGAATATTTTTATCAATTTACTGACCAATGCAATTAAGTATACACCCGGAAAGAAACATATACTGTTTGAAAATAATATAGAAAACGGCAGCTTAATATCTAAAGTTACAGATTTTGGAATAGGTATTCCAGAAGAAGAATTAGAAATGGTTTTTACTCCGTTTCACAGAGCAAAAAATACAGAAGCAATACAAGGAACAGGCTTAGGATTAGCAATTGTAAAAGAAGCAGTTGAAATTCATAAAGGAACGGTAAGCGTAGAAAGCAAAAAAAATAAAGGAACGACTTTTACAATAAAATTACCCTTAAAATAAATATACACACTAATAATCAAAAAATTATGAACAAGCATCAACAAATTGAAATTATATTAGTGGAAGATAATTCGGACGATGCACGTTTGGCAATCCGGGAACTTACGAAAAATAATCTTGCAAATAATCTGATACATTTAAAAGACGGAGAAGAAGCATTAAATTATTTTTTCGGAGAAAAAGATGAAGCAAAGTATTATTCAGAAAAAATATCTAAGTTGGTTTTACTTGATTTAAAAATGCCGAAAGTCAGCGGAATAGAAGTTTTAAGGGAACTAAGGAAAAATGAGAAAACAAAATCAATTCCGGTGGTTGTATTTACATCTTCAAGTGAAGAAAAAGATATTATTGAGACCTACAAACTGGGAGTGAACAGCTATATTGTGAAACCTGTTGATTTTGACAGATTTACAGAAGTCATTAAGGAAATCGGTTATTATTGGTTGGTCATTAATAAAATGTAATATTCATTCATTTAAGCATTACAGTATTTCCTGTCTGCCGACCGGCAGGAATCATTTAACGCAATCATATGAAAGCATTAATAAAAATATTTAATCATCATTAAAAAAACAACAGAACCAATATAGATAATAACAAAACCAAAGAACAACTCATAAAAGATACAGGCCAATTAAGGAGTCAAAATCAAAACAAAAAAACTTAACATGACAAACACCTTAAAACTATCTGTTAAAAATCAAACTATTTACAAAGTCTCTATTTCAGTTCTTTTTGGATTAGCAGGGTTTTATACAAATTTTCATACATTATTTTTCCCTTTCGGAGAATATACTGCTGCCATATTACTTGGATTGTTGTTTCCCATGCTGATAACATTGAGTTGGGGTTGGAAATACGGCTTACTCTCTGCTTTAATAGGTGGCTGCCAGACTATGTGGTGGCTGTGGGGAGCAAGTAATGGTTATGCAATTTTCTTTGTTGTGCCGCCATTCACACTTTGGGTTGTATGGCACGGAATATTTGCAGAACTTCGCAGGAAGCAGAAAGCTCACAAATGGTGGCTGAACATATACATAGTTGAAATTATCTTCCGGATTCTCAGCTCTGTAAATTTATTAACATTATGTAGATGGGCAGTAACTCTTAATCCGCCGGACCGGAGCTGGGCATCGGATGCACCAAATATAATTCCTGTGCATTTTTCTGTTTTTGTTACAATTAAACAAGCAGCAATTGGTTTTACGATTTTGCTTTTAGCTGATGTGCTTCTTAATATCAAGTATGTAAGAAGTTTTTTTAAATTAAAAGAATACACAGATAACAAAAAAACAGGTTATATAATAAGCTTCTTTCTTTTGCTTGGATGCTTGTTTTGGTTGTTGGATAGTGTTTTTTATTCTTTCGCTTTTCATAAGGAAAGTTCATTTATTGACCTGTTTGCTCTGAATATTCCGGATTATAATGTTTTTACCAGAACTGTTTTCTTCATTTTTTGCCTGATATGTGGACTAATTACTTCCGGAATTTTACGTACACAAAGAGAAGGTGAAATTGCTCTTGGAGAAAGCGAAGAAAAACTCATAAATATATTTGAACACAGTACAAACGTGTTTTATTCTCATACACCTGAACATATACTAACTTATATGAGTCCGCAGGTAAAAGAGATTCTTGGTTATGAATTAGATGAAGTATTAATAAAATGGACTGAGTTTGCTTCTGATAATCCTATAAACAAAATTGGCTTTGAGCTAACCGAAAAGGCAATTAAAACCGGCAAACCGCAGCCGGCTTATGAACTCGAATTTATTCACAAAAACGGAAAAAAAGTTTGGATTGAAGTTCATGAAGGACCTGTTGTTGTTAACGGAAAAACCATTTCAATAGTTGGTGCCTTTACTGACAGAACCGAACACAAAAAAGCAGAAAAAGAGCTGAAAAAATATCGCGATCATTTGGAGAACTTGGTGAAAGAACGTACAGCAGAACTGGAACAAAAAAATAAAAAACTGGAAGAATTTAATGAATTGTTTGTAGGCAGAGAATTAAGGATTAAAGAGCTTAAAGACAAAGTTAAAGAATTAGAAGGTAAATAATAATAAAATGACATTCATAAAAAAATAATTTTATGGAAAGCTATAATAATAAAAGTAAAGACGAATTAATTAAAGAAATTGAAAGTCTTAAAAGAAATTTCAGAGATTTTGAAAAAAACAAATTAGAATTCAAAAAGGCTGAAGAAGCATTAAAAGCAAGCAATGAAAATTTTCAACAGGTTGTGTCTAATATTACAACTATTGTTTGGAAAGCAGACATCGGAAAGAACGGAGCTTTTGAAAATACTTATTCTTCACCCGTTGTTGACGAATTATTGGAATTGCCCGCAGGAACAATTAAAAATGACTGGAATAAGTATTTCAGCTACATAAAACCCGAATATCTGGAACGTGTGAATAATGCTTTCAAAGAAGCAATTAATTCGCATGAGAAATTAATCGACTGCGAATATGAAGTATTAAAAAACACCGGACAAACAACTTGGTTTCATTCAAAAGGCAGGTGTTTTAAAAAAAACGGGAAATTGCATGTTTTCGGCTCTACTGTTGACATCACCAATCGCAAGCAAGCAGAAAAAAAACTTCGCGAAAACGAAGAAAAATATCGTTTACTCGCAGACAATTCAACAGACGCTATTTGGCAGACAGATTTGAAATTAGTCTTTACCTATGTTAGTCCGTCAGTAAAAAAAATGTTTGGGTATTCAGTTGAAGAGTGGGTTGGTTCCGGATTGTCTCAACATGCCTCAAGAAAAGAGTTTTTTAAAATGGCAAGGAAAGCCTTATACGCAATTAAAAATTATAAGAAATTTAAATACCTCACCTTTGAAGTTGTGATGCTTAAAAAAGACGGAACTGAAATCCCTGTTGAAATTACCGGAAAATTGCTGTTAAACAAAAAAGGCTTGCCTGTCGGATTACAAGGAACTACTCGTAACATTACCAATCGCAAACAAGCAGAAGAAAAGGAAAAGGAAAATTTCAGGAATATCAGTTTATTATCTGAATCTGCCATGCAGTTTTCTGATTTTTCGCCTGACAGGGATATGTATGATTTTATATGTGAGAAAGTGAAGCAATTGGTTGGCGAGGGTATAGTAAGCGTCAATTCATTTGACACAGAGAAAGATATACTCCGTGTTCGCAGAGTTATAGGCATTGGGAAAGCCATGCAGAAGATGACTGACAAACTATTGGGAGCAAAAATTACCGATATGCCCTTTTCAAACATATCACAGGACTCAAAGGACTTGCTTCTTATCAGGAAGTTGGTAAAGGTTGAGGGAGGCTTGCACGAAATGTTCTTTCAACATTTCCCTAAGTCTTTATGTCGGCAAATCGAAAGACTGACAGGAATTAAAGATATTTACTCCATAGGCTTGAGGCGAAAGGGGATACTTCTCGGTAATGTTACTATTATGGCCTTTAAGAACAGCAGAGTGAACAAGAATGTGATAGAGACTTTTGTAAATCAAGCCTCTATAGCTCTGGAACGTAAGCGGGCAGAAGAAGCTCTAAAATTGAGCAATGAAAATTTTCAACAGGTCGTATCTAATATTACAACTGTTGTTTGGAAAGCAGACATCGGAAACAAAGGAGTTTTTGAAAATACTTATATTTCACCTGTTGCAGATGAATTATTGGACTTGCCGGCAGGAACATTGCAAAACGATTGGGATAAGTATTTCAGGTATATCAAACCCGAATATTCGGAACTGGTAAATAATGCTTTCAAAGAAGCAATTAAATCGCCGGGGAAATTAATCGACTGCGAATATGAGGTATTAAAAGGCACAGGACAAACTACTTGGTTCCAATCAAAAGGCAGGTGTTTTGAAAAAAACGATAAATTGTACATTTTCGGTTCTACTACAGACATCACTAAACGCCTGTCTGCCGAACAGGCAGGCAAGCAAGCAGAAAAAGAACTGATTCAAAAGAATGAGCAATTAGAACAGGTAATGCAAGGAGCAAGTATCGGATGGTGGGATTGGGATATTTCCTCCGGTAATGAAATATACAATGAAATATTACCTGAACTGCTCGGATATAAACTCGGCGAAATTGAACCGAATATTAAATGGTGGGAAGATAAAATTCATCCTGATGATTTAAAACAAGTCAACATAGATTTACAGAAACATTTTGACGGAGAAACAGAGTTTTATATAAATAAACATCGTTTGAAAACCGGAACGGGAAAATGGAAATGGTTTTTTGATCACGGGAAAGTAGTTTCAAGAGATAAAACAGGTAAACCGGTCAGAATGATTGGGTCGCTTAGAGATATTGACGAGCAACAACGAGCAGAAGAAGCTTTGCGTGAAAGCGAGAAGCAAATGCATACTTTAATTAATACTATGCCTGACTTTGTTTGCCTTAAGGACGGAGACGGATGTTGGCTGAAAACTAATGATGCCGGCATCAGTATTTTTCAACTTGAGGGCATAGATTATCAGGGAAAAAATGATTCCGAATTGGCAGAACTAAACAGTAAACTTAGAGGAGCATTTCTTACATGTAAAGAATCCGATGCAAGAGTCAGAAAGGAGGGAGGTCTTATTCACGGAGAAGAGACTATTACTGATCCCACAGGTAAAGTTCGGATTTTTGATGTAACTAAAGTGTCTGTTTCTCAAACTGACGACAAGCAGAAAGGGCTTGTTGTTCTGGGGCATGACATCACCGAGCGTAAGTTGGCAGAAGAAGAATTAAAAAAATACCGCGAACATTTGGAAGAACTGGTTAAAGAGCGAACTCTGGAAGTAGAAGAAAAAGCAAAAAAAATTGAAGATTCTCAAAAGGCAATGCGTTTTCTTTTAGAAGATGTAAATGAAGCAAGGGAAGAACTGGTTAAATCAAATAAAAAAATAAAGGAAACAAATAAAGATTTAGAATCTTTTGCCTACTCCGTTTCTCATGATTTAAAATCACCTTTAAGAGCAATTAACGGCTACACAAAAGTTTTGCTTGAAGATTATCCTGATCTTTTCACAGATGAGAAAAAAGAATTCATGGATTTAATTGTTAAAAATTCAGTTAAAATGAATACGCTTATTGATGACCTTTTACGATTCTCAAGAGCCGGACGTAATAAACTTGATATAAGCGAATTCAATATGTCTGTAATGGTAAAGGATGTTATTAATGCTGTTAAAGAAAATTACAAGAGTAAAAAAATTGAAAGTAAAATTCAAGAAGATGTAATAATAAATGCTGATATTTCGGCAATAAAACATGTATTATTAAATTTAATCGGCAATGCCGTTAAGTTCTCAGAAAATGAAACTATTTCAAAAATTGAATTTGGCATAAAAAATATTTCCGGTATTAATGTATATTATATTAAAGACAACGGTATTGGTTTTAATATTAAATATACAAATAAAGTATTCGATGTTTTTCAACGATTACACGGCAGCGAAAAATATGAAGGAACAGGTGTCGGATTAGCTTTGGTTAAACGAATAATTAACAAACACGGCGGTAAAATTTGGGCAGAATCCGAAATAGGAAAAGGGAGTATTTTTTATTTTACAATATAGGTAAAATTACCTATAATCCGAATTCAAAAAATACGAGTTTTATTACTTATAAATATTCTTACAGTCATATGTAATTTTGTACCATTCTTTTCATAACAGAATAAATAATAATTAATTTTAAACAGTCGATTTATTTTTACAAATACTCCGGTGGGTTCAAGTTTAAATAAATTGACTTTTTTTATGAGAGGCATATTTTTATACAAACCTGTCCGATTAATTATTGAGTTCAGTTTTTAAAAAGGTACAAAGCAACTAATTCTGCAAAAAGCAAAATGCTGTCATATAGATTTCTACCTAATTATATAAGTTGCTATGCACCTATTGAACGTTTTTTCCTTGTTAAACCGAACTTATAATTCAGTAATCAGGTAAAATTACCTGTTTGAAATTTTTAGTATTTATAGGTAAAAATACCCATTTTTGAAAGATAAATATTGCATAAATTTGAGTCTGTTAAGATTAATATTTGCATATGACTGATTATTTGAATATTTTAATATTAGAAGATGTAAAAAGTGATGCTTTATTGATTGACTATCAATTGAGAAAAGCAGAATTTACCTATACGACAAAATTTGTTGAAACAAAAAATGATTATATTAAAAATATCAAATATTTCAAACCGGATTTGATTTTATCTGATTATAATCTTCCTGATATTTCCGGATTAGAAGCATTAGAAATTGCAACAAAAATATCTCCGGACACTCCGTTTATTTTTGTAACAGGTATATTGAATGAAAAAACAGCTATCAGTTTTATAAAAAAAGGTGCTTGGGATTATGTATTAAAAGACAACCTTTTAAGATTGATCCCCGCAATTGAATCTGCGATAAAATTAAAAAAAGAAAAGGATAATTTAAGATCGGCTCAAAAAACACTTGAACTTTCTAATGCAAAATATCAGGATTTATACGAAAATGCTCCTGACATGTATTTGAGTTTTGATATGGAAACAGCTGTTATTACTCAATGTAATAATACTCTGTCTGCAATAACCGGATACACAAAAC
>JAUVIG010000257.1 GCA_030592825.1 Chlorobiota bacterium
ACCTGAATTTAATTATCAGGCTTGGACATCAAGTAGTGATTTTGTTGAAATGATGTATTATCGAATCTTTTATCAAATTACTCTTTGTAATGAGTTTATTCGAGAATCTTCTGATGAAAAGCTTGATGAACGTGGGTTTTCTGATACCGATAAAGCTTTGATTCAGGAATATAGAAATGAAGCAAGGTTTTTACGCGCTTTCAGTTATTGGCATGCATTGGATATGTTCGGAAGCGTTCCTTTTGTTACGGAAGAAGATGCAACTGGAGCATTTTTGCCCGGACAAATCAGCAAAGTTGAACTGTTTAAATATATTAAAGAGGAACTTTTGGAAATAAAAGATTTGCTTAAGGCATCCGGGGCTAATGAATACGGCCGAATTGATCGTGTTGCTGCTTTGACACTACTGGCTAAGATTTATTTGAATGCACAAGTATATATCAATTCTGACAGATACTCGGATTGTATAACTTATTGTAATGAAGTTATTAACTCAACTTACTCATTGGATGATAACTACCAAGATATGTTCTTGGCAAATAATCATACAAGTCCCGAAATCATTTTTGGAATTCCTCATGACGGAATAAGCTCATTTTCTTATGGCGGTACAACTTTTATTGTTCATGCCGGAATCGGAGGTACCATGAATGATGTTTGTGAATCAGAATATGGTGTTGACGGAGGATGGGGCGGACATAGAGTTACACCTGAATTTGTCAGCTTGTTTCCTGATGTTACGGGTGATATTGACGGTAGAGCCAAGTTCTATACTGACGGACAAAATCTCGAAATTAATGATATTGGGTTGTTCACTGATGGTTATGCAATTGATAAATATAGAAATGTTATATATACCGGAACAGACACTGTTGCCGGTTCAAATTTAACTTTTATGGATATTGATTTTCCAATGTTCCGTTTAGCAGATGTTTATCTTATGTACGCTGAAGCTCATTTAAGAGGTGGCGGTGGTGATGCAGGAACAGCTGTAGGATATATCAATGATTTAAGAGAAAGAGCATATGGTAATGCAAGCGGTAATATTTCAGCAGGTCAATTAAATCTTGATTTTATTTTGGATGAAAGAGCAAGAGAACTTTATTGGGAAGGAAAGAGAAGAACAGACTTAATTCGTTTTGGTTTGTTTACCGGAAATAGTTATTTGTGGTCATGGAAAGGAGAAGTACAAGAAGGTACTTCAACTGACGCCAAATACAATGTTTTTCCGATTCCTTCGGCAGAAATGAATGCCAATCCGAATTTGGAACAAAATCCGGGATATTAAATGAAAGTTCATTATAGTTTAAATGCTGTAATGACTTTCAATTTTTTTGAACACAAAAAATTGAAACAATGAAAAAATATATTTTTATATTAACATTTATCGGACTTCTTTTTTTCTTTGCTTGTGAAAAAACAGATTTTCAAGTTCTAGAAATAAAACAAGTACCTGTATTGTATCAACCAACAGTAAACAATTTTGTTTTAACCAATGAAACTTCAGAAGATACAATTGTCGTTTTAAAGTGGGAAGAGGCTGAATATAATGTTGCTACAGAAGTAACATATACAATTGAGATGGATGCAGCAGGAGGTGATTTCAGTAGTCCGGCTGTAATGGGAACTACTTCAACTGATTCTTTAGCTGTTACTGTTTTTAATTTCAATAAATATATGACATTAGACTTTGGCTTACCAATAGGTACAGAAAGTCAAGTTGATATTCGTGTCGGTGCTCAATGCGGCGAATCTGAATTAAGTTACTCTGACATAATCAGTTTAAGTGCAACAACATATGATCCGCCTTACACACCGGATTCATTATTCATAATGTCCGGAGATACAAAATTAAAATCACTTGCTTTACTAGACGATTACCTTGATGAAGACGGAATTTATGAAGGTTATGTTTGGTTAGGTTCAGGTAATCTGTCGGTTACTCTTAAAGGTGGAGATGAACAAGCTCGTGTTTTTGGATATGTATCTGACAGCTATAATGACCAAGTTACTACTTATGATCTTGATCAAACCGGGGATCCAATAACTGTAGATTCAATAGGATATTACCGATTCAGAGTTAACTTGTACGATTTAAGTTTAGAAGTTATGGGAACACATTGGGGGGTTATTGGCTCTGCAATACCTCCTTATGATTGGTCAGTAGATATTGATATGGCCTATGATCAGGTTAATGATTTATGGACCGTTCAGGTAACAACTGAAGCTGCCAATTTTAAATTCAGACCGAATGATACATGGGATCCTCTTAATTATGGTGATGGTCCTGTTTCAGGTCATGAAGAATATGTATTTGACGGAATACCTGATGAATATGGAGCTGACATCCCCATAGATGCCGGAGACAAAATTATTACTCTTGATTTAAGTGAATTCCCCTATTCATATAGTGAGGGAAATGCAAAATAGTTAGTAAAGCAAGCAATTTTATGTATAAAGCTGCCCTGAAAAGGGCAGCTTTTTTTATTTTAAACATATACTGTCAAATATATTTTTTATTTTTAAGATTACTGTATTACTTTTGTATTGTGAATATTTTATATTATGGAAGATAAACTTGTAGAAATAAATAAACTTAAGAGTCTTATAAAGCAAGTTTTATCTGTGTATGAAGAAAAAAAACACTTAGTAAATAATCTGACTGAAAAGAATAAAATTTTAACAAACGAAATTGAAGATAAAAATAAGATAATTAATGATCTTGAAAATAAATCAAAAATATTAAAAACAGCAAAAACGATAAGTATATCAGCTGAGGATAAGGCTGATGTAAAAAATAAGATAAATAAGATAGTGCGGGAAATTGATAAAAGCATTGGTTTATTAAATGAATAGAAACTCTAAATAATGGACGATAAACTTTCAATAAGAATTAATATAGGAGATAAATATTATCCTCTTCGTATTGAAAGAAATGAAGAAGAAATTATCAGGAAAGCTGCAAAAACCATAAATGATAAATTAACACAATACAGAGGTAAATACTCTGAAAGAGATATGGTTGATCTTTTAGCTATGACAGCATTACAATATACAAAAAAATATATTGAAAATGAGTTTAATAATGATCTTGCAGTTTTCAATGAAGAATTAAAACAGATAAATACTGAATTAGAGGAATATATTAACCAAAATAAATAATACAATTATTTGTATATTCGGTTAATAAATCGTAACTTTGATATAAATAAATACGGCATAATTTGCCCGCATTTTTCTCAAAACATTTGTTAAGCTCAACACTTACAAAATTGGAGTAAGAAAGCTCATTTTTAGGGAAAACAGGTCGCAATTTTGATTCGTCAAAACCTAATTACAGGCAGTGAAAGTTTGAACTAAAAGGCAACTCCATTAATGCTTAATCGGAGCTTTTTTTAAATATTTGAGAAACTGCGGGCTTTTTTATTTAATAAAATTAAAATTAATTGAAAATATGGAAGATATAATGATAGTTTTAGTAGTTCTGCTGCCGATAATAGGTTTTATTTTGGGATATTTCCTTAAAATTAAGGCATTACACAAAAAGGCACATGAAATTGTGAAAGAAGCAGAAACAGAAGCAGAAGTAACAAAAAAAGAAAAGATTCTGCAAGCAAAAGAAAAATTTTTACAATTAAAAGAAAAGCATGAAAATGCCATTAATGAAAAAAATAATATAATTCTGAATGCTGAAAATAAGTTAAAACAATCTGAAAATAATTTAAATATAAGAAGAGATGAGTTTAAAAGTAAGTTGAAAGATTTTGAAATTACAAAACAAGAAAATAATGCTATCAGAATAAACTTAACAGCACAATTAGAAGTTGTTGAGAAAAAAACTGATGAACTTGAAAAAATTCATAAGAAACATATTGAAAAACTTGAAAATATTGCAGGCATTTCAGCTGCAGATGCAAAAGAAGAAATAGTAAAATCATTGAAAGCAGAGGCGAAAACCGAAGCTATGTCACATATAAATGATATTATTGAAGAAGCAAAAATTACTGCTAATAAGGAAGCTAAAAAAATAATTGTAAGGACAATTCAAAGAATCGGAACAGAAAGCGCTATTGAGAATGCTGTAACTGTATTTCATATTGAAAATGATGATATGAAAGGTCGTATCATAGGAAGAGAAGGCAGGAATATCAGAGCATTGGAAGCATCTACCGGTATTGAGATTATTGTAGATGATACACCTGAATCTATTGTCCTTTCAAGTTTTGATCCCATACGCAGAGAAGTTGCCAGATTAGCATTGCATCAATTAGTTACCGACGGAAGAATACATCCTGCAAGAATTGAAGAAGTTGTTTCAAGAACAAAAGAGCAACTTGAAGAAGAAATTTTAGAAACAGGTAAGAAAACAGCTATTGATCTTGGAATTCACGGTTTACACAGAGAAATATTGAGATTAGTAGGGAAAATGAGGTATAGATCTTCATACGGTCAAAACTTATTGCAGCATTCCAGAGAAACAGCAAAATTGTGTGCGGTAATGGCTTCTGAACTTGGATTAAACCCGAAAATTGCAAAAAGAGCCGGATTGTTACATGATATAGGAAAAGTTCCTGACGAAGAAATTGACATACCGCACGCAATATACGGAATGAAATTAGCTGAGAGGTTTAAAGAAAAACCTGAAATTTGTAACGCAATAGGTGCTCATCATGATGAGGTAGAAATGACCAGTTTGATTTCACCGATTGTTCAAGTTTGTGATGCAATATCAGGAGCAAGACCCGGTGCCAGAAGAGAAGTAGCTGAATCATATATTAAAAGAATTAAAAAACTTGAGAATATTGCTGCAGAAGAAGAGGGAGTGGTAAAAACATATGCTATTCAAGCAGGAAGAGAATTGCGTGTTATAGTCGGAAGTAATAAAGTGTCTGATAAAGATATTGAAAAGATATCTTTTAATATTGCTAAACGAATAGAAGAAGAAATGACATATCCCGGGCAGGTAAAAATTACTGTGATAAGAGAAATCAGAGCTGTAAACTATGCCAAATAGAATTTCAGATAAACACAACTTTAAAAAGACTAACAGCCGATTGTTCAGATATAAAATTTTAGAATGAAAAGAATCCAAATGGTTGATTTGAAAACCCAATATTTGAAGATCAAAAATGAAATTGATTCTTCAATATTAGAAGTTATAGAATCAACATCTTTTATTAACGGTCCTAAAGTTAAGGAATTTCAAAAAAACTTGGAAGAATATTTAGATGTGAAACACGTAATTCCTTGTGCAAACGGAACCGATGCATTGCAAATTGCATTAATGGCTTTAGGTTTGAAACCCGGTGATGAAGTAATTACTGCAAATTTTACTTTTATTGCAACAGTTGAAGTTGTTGCTTTGTTAGGGCTTAAATTAAAGTTTGTTGATGCAGATCCTGAAACCTTTAATCTTGACCCTGTTCAGATTGAGAAAGCTGTTACTCCAAAAACTAAGGCAATTGTACCTGTCCATTTATTCGGACAAGCAGCTGATATGGAAAAAATAATGCAAATTGCAGATAAGCATAAATTGTATGTTATAGAAGATACAGCACAAGCTGTTGGTGCAGATTATACATTCTCAAACGGTGTTACAAAAAAAGTCGGAACCATTGGAAATATCGGAACAACTTCTTTTTTCCCTTCAAAAAATCTCGGAGGATATGGTGACGGAGGTGCATTATATACTAATGATGATGATTTGGCTGCCAAGTTAAGACAAATCACTAATCACGGATCAAAGATAAAATATTATCATG
>JAUVIG010000070.1 GCA_030592825.1 Chlorobiota bacterium
AATGCTTCAACTAATTTACTATGTCTCTTAAACGAATAATATACAATATCTCTTCTGTTAATTTTAAAATCAATAACACATTTTTTGATAAATTTAATTACTTCTTCTTTTGATATTTTTTGTACAAATTCTTTATCATTTTGTGCAAAAATAACTCCTCCCATAAATACTGCTACTAATAAAATTGATAATTTTCTCATAATAATTATTTTAAAAAGTTTAAAAATATTGATAAATTTCACAAGATTATTTGCGATAACTATATAAAATCATTCTTCAAAGATATAAATTTTTTAAACAATCTTTAAAAAACAAATATTAATAAAACATTTCAAATTACAAGTATAGCTTTTTCTTTTGCAACACCAATTTCAGCAATTGCACCGGAATTAAACTCTAAAAAATCTGATTGAATACCGTCACTGAAAATTATTCCGTTTTGCGGCATTAAAGATTCAACGGTTAATTGTTCTCCGAAATAAATTTGTCCGGCAACAATATTAGCTTGAGATGTTTTACTGACAAAGGGTTCTCTCACTATAAACAATAAACTTTCATCTTCTTGGCTTATCGGTTTATATTCAATGGGATTTCCGTTTGAAAAAGTTCTAATCATCCCGTTTGCCATATTAAACATTGAACTCATCCAACCTGTTGCTCCTGCTCCCGTAGAAATTATAATTCCGCTGGAAGAATGATTTTCTTTTGCATCACGAAAAGTTATTTGATATCTTGAAGAAGAATGTGATGAAATACCGATAAAAAAATCATTAAAAGCTAATAATCTTTGACCGTCATTCAGTTTTACTTCTGCCATTGTAACGTTTTTTTTATTAAAAACACCGTTTAATACATCATTTACACCTTCCATGAAATTATGTGGAGAAAATGGCAACAATACACCATCGTATCGGTATTCATCCGGATTTACGGCAATAATAGGAATTCCGTTTACATATTTTGCTGTATTGGCAACTAATCCGTCTTGACCAACAACAACAACAATATCTTTTTCAGTAAAAATATAATTTGATAAAAAATCTTGGTCAATGACTTTCGTTTTTAATATTTCGCTCAATTGATTTTGAATCTCATCAATTGAAGAATAGAAAGTTTCATTTTCTTCTTCATAAACAGAAAATTCATTTGTTGTTCTTTGTTCCTTAATTTGCTCTTTTACCTTTACAGGATTAACACCAAAACCGGATTTCATTAATCCTCCCTTCTTTTTGCTGAAATATGCGTTTTGTTTTGATTGAACATAAAACTTTGCTTGTTCTATTGTATTGAACTTTTCAGTCAACTGTTCAAGCCTTGTTTTATTTCTTACAATGATTGCATTTTCAATTTTTACGGGTTCCATCTGTCTGTGATATAATATTTTTGGTTCTACTGTTATTTTTCGGGTAATTAATTATTTTATGAATATCCTTAAATATTTGCCTTATAATAATTAAATACTGTAATATTTTAATACTTAAATATTTCAAATTTCTATGTAGTTGAAATATAAATAGTTTGTATAATATCATAAAGATTAGCTTTCCGTTTCATTTCTTGCCATTTTATTAATTTTTTTTACAAAATCGAATTTTGCATCAGTATATGCATCTCTGTCATTTCTGTATTTCTTGGCAAGTTTTACTTTCAATACGGCATATTCATCTGCCGCATCTTTATGTTTTATTAAATAATCTCTGAAATAGATTTCGTCCCAATCTCCGAAATATCTTACATGAATATGAAACGCTTGACCTTTAAAACCGGTTTTTGTATAACCTTTTACAAGCATTATATGAGGCGGCGGATTATCAGGCCTCGAAATATAATGATAATTCAAGGATTTTAACTTCTTAATAATTATTTCATGATTTACTGATTCGTAAATTTCCAAAAGAATATCAATCGTTGGTTTACCGGCTAAATTCGGAATTGCCGTACTTCCAATATGTTCTATCCTAATTTTGTCGCCTGAATCTAAAACATTGATTATTTTTTCTTTTTCAGAAATAAATATATTCTTCCAACCGGGATTTGCTTCCGTTAAAGTTACAGGAAACAATTGTCCTAACTCTTTAGTTGTTAATTCGTCAAGTTCTTTTTGCATATTTACTCAAAATTCTTCAGATAGCTTACTCTTCGGTTAAACTTTGCAAAAGATCAGGAGTAATATTCAGATTTTGAATTTGTTCTGCGTTTTCAGCCATTTCTCTGAATGCTACGGCAATATCATTCTTTGCAGAATTACCGGTATTATTCATTGCTGAAATAATTTTCCAATCAATATCTTTATACGGATCAAGTTGAGCTTTTAAGCTGTATTTTTTAGCATCTGCTTCTTTCTTTTCATTTTCGACCTTTACGACGATTAATTGCTTACGTTTATTTTCAACTGCTATATCAGCTTCTGTTCGCATTTCACGCAATTTTCTTCTGTTTTTTTCTTCAAGATGCTCTTTTTCCATTCGCTTTTCTGCAATCTGTTTTTCCTTTTCCTGGACAGCAATATCAGTATTCAACTCACTTTCTTTAATCTTTCGTTCTTGCTCAACAGCAAAATTACGTCTTTCATAAATAGCAGCATCAGCTTCTTGTTGCAGAGCTTCTCTGGTAGTTGTCTCCAATGCTTTGCTCATTTCAGGTGTCGGTTTAACAGCTATCACATTCACGCTCATAATAGAAACACCAAGCGAATTTGCTGTCTTTGAATTATTTAAACCCTCATTGATTTTTTCTTCAATCAACTTTGCATTTGTAATTGCATTTTTAAGGGTAATGCTTTGAATAAATGTGGTTGCTGCTGATTGTGCCTCGTTTATTAAACGTTGTTTCAACTTCTCATTATCATTGCTGTTAAGCTTTCCTCTATAATCAACTGTAAAATTAAGCAAATCAGATAATTGCTTAGGCTTTTCAATTTTATAAGTTATTTGTCCTTGCACAGAAACTGTTTGAAAATCGGTAGTTGATTCATTGAAAATAAACTGAATATCATTACTCCCTATAGGGACAGCAACAATAGAAGAACTCATTGAAGCATAAAAAAATGACAATCCCCTGCCCTCTTTTTTTAACTTACCGTTTTTAAAATGAATGACATGGGTCATTGCATCAAATTTAATGTATTTTACTCCGAACATAGTTATTTTTATTTGTTAAAGTTTTATTTTTTATTAATTAATAATTATTTTCATTATTGCGATTTTCAGTCGGCAGTCGGCAGTCAACAGTCTTCAATCCATATTATTCATTTGTTATTTATTTTTAATAATTGACTTAAACTTATAAGTATCAATTAGTTTTTATGGTATGGTACTCTTCATAATTTCATAAAAGAAATTAACTTAACCATCTTTTTGATTGCTGACTGCCGACTGTGAACTGCCAACTATTTATAACAATTAATATCCTTATTTTTAAAGTTCTGTTGCTTTATGTCTTTATTAAAATTATTTCCGGTTAGCAATTTACAAATTATTTATGTTAATTCTGTCTTTTAACTTCTAATATCTCCATTTTTTTTATCTCTTTTCCGTCAATTTCAAATCTTAATGCTGTTCTTACTTTATGAAGACCTGATTTACCATAAGCACCGGGGTTTAAGTGTAAACAATTTATACCTCTGTCAAATATTATTTTCAGAATATGAGAATGTCCTGTTATAAATAAACCGGGCGGATTTCTGAATATTTCAGGTTTCACTCTTTTGTCATACCTTCCCGGATAACCGCCGATATGGGTAATCCACACCTCTGTATCTTCTGTCCTGAAACGATTATGTTCAGGATAACTAATTCTTATATCTTGTCCGTCAATATTTCCGTAAACAGCTCTTACCGGTTTTATCTTCTCCAATTTATCAATTACTGAAATATCGCCGACATCACCGGCATGCCATATTTCATCAACATCTTTAAAAAAATCAAGAAGTTTATCGTCAATATATCCGTGAGTATCTGAAACGAGTCCTATTTTTGTCATTAGAATAATATATCAAATATTTCAATTCACTGAAAAAACATATATTCCGGTGAATCTATTCACCAAATTTATATACTTTTCAGTGAAATAGTTTATTAAAATGCACATATTTGATAAATTTGTCATTTAAAAATATTTCACCCGTTTAAATTAAATCATTTTTCAGTTAAAAATTTTATGCACATTTTTTACACACCGAATATTACAAATGATTTTTATACACTTTCACAAGAAGAATCAAAACATTGTGTTAAGGTATTAAGATTGAAAATTGGTGAAAAAGTGCAGTTGATTAACGGCAAAGGCAAACTGTTTGTAACTGAAATTACAGATAATAATCCAAAAAAATGTGTTGTTAAAGTTATTGAAACAATTGAAAAAGAAAGTCGTAAAAATTACAAAATACATATTGCTGTTACTCCTGTTAAAAACATCAACCGTTTTGAAACATTTCTTGAAAAAGTAACTGAAATAGGAGTTGATAAAATCATTCCGTTTGTAAGCAGTTTTTCCGAAAGGAAAATTATAAAATCGGAAAGACTTGAAAAAGTAATAATTTCAGCAATAAAGCAATCAAAATCACTTTTTAAACCGGTATTTTCTGATTTAAAAAAGTTTGAAGATATTATTCAAATAAATTTTACAGGAGAAAAATATATTGCACATTGTTACAACTCAAACACTAAAAAGCATATAAAAGAAGTTTACAAAAAAGGCAAAGATGTTTTAATCCTTATTGGCCCGGAAGGCGACTTCTCAAAAGAAGAAGTACAACAAGCTGTATCAAAGGGCTTTAAAGAAGTTAAACTGTCAGATGCCAGATTAAGAACGGAAACGGCAGGGATTGTTGCTGCCGGAATTATTGATTTTATGAATGTTTAAGAAGACGCTTATTATTATGATTTATATGATAAAAAAAATGAGAATTAGGCAAATATTCATATTACCGGGAATAGTAATTTTAAGTCTGACAAGCTTCAGTCAAAATACATATAAAATTGCATTATTAAAATATAACGGTGGGGGTGATTGGTATGCAAATCCGACTTCATTACCAAACTTAATAGATTTTTGCAATAAAAATTTAAGGACTAATATTGCAAAAGAACCTGTTACGGTTGAAGCCGGAAGTTCAGAGATATTTAATTATCCCTTTGTTCATATGACCGGACACGGAAATGTTATTTTTTCAAATGATGATATCAGAAATTTAAGGAACTATTTGTCAGGCGGAGGTTTTCTTCATATTGACGATAACTACGGCATGGATAAATACATAAGACGTGAGCTTAAGAAACTGTTTCCTGAATATGAATTAATTGAGCTTCCTTTTAATCATCCTGTTTTTAATCAAAAATATGTTTTTAAAAACGGACTTCCGAAGATTCACGAACATGATAATAAACAGCCGCAAGCATTCGGAATATTTCATGAAAACAGAATGATTTGTTTATATACTTTTGAATGTGATCTCGGTGACGGCTGGGAAGACAGAGAAGTGCATAATGATTCTGAAGCAATCAGATTAAAAGCATTAAAAATGGGTTCTAATATAATTCAATTTGCTTTTACAAATTAAATACGTATTAAGCAATGAAACAATATTTAAAATCCCTGACAAAGTCGGTTTTTTTTGAGCAATCAAAAAATCAATATTGAGCCTACTCCGAAAAGTCATAAAAATGAAAATACCACTAAAACACCAAATCATTCTAAATTTCACAAAATGCTTATTTTCAGCATCTTATTTTTTTTTGTGATTCTTTGTGTTTTTGTGTCTTTGTGGCAAAAAGGACTTTTCGGAGTAGGCTCAATATTATAATATAATCTAAATTCTAAAATTGTCGGTTATGGCGTTATAAATGTTCAAAAAAAATAAATAAAATTCTTTATATAATAACTAATAATAAAAAAAAATTATACTTTTGCAGCCTTTAAAACTTGAAAATTATAAAAAATATTACGATGGATTTAATAAAAATTGCTGAAAGTGCATATACAAAAGAAATAGATTTTCCGGAATTCGGTTCGGGTGATACAATAACAGTCAGTTATAAAATAAAAGAAGGCGAAAAAGAAAGGATTCAAGATTACAGAGGAATAGTTATTCAAAGAAAAGGTGACGGTGCTACAAAAACTTTCACTGTAAGAAAAACAACAGGCGGAATAGGAATTGAAAGAATATTTCCTTTATATTCACCTTCAGTTGATAAGATTGTTGTAAATAAAAGAGGAAAAGTAAGAAGAGCAAGAATTTATTATTTGAGAAAATTAACCGGTAAAAAAGCAAGAATCAAAGAAAAAAGATTCTAATTTATTAAAAAGCTTCAAATATCTGAAGCTTTTTTTATTTCACATCTGCTAAACTTACAACTTTATAAACCTTGCCTTCAGTATTTTTTAAGGGAATATAAACACTACTTATATTAACCAGCTTTTCTTCAACATTAATAATTTGTTGAAATTCCATTTTTTTTCCGGCTCTTAGTTCCCTCCAAAAGTTATTGAACGATTCTGTGTTTAATGCTTCTGTACTAAAACTACCTTGAAACTTTCCAATAATATCCTTTTTTTCTTTCTTTAATAATTTTAAGAAATTCGGACTAATATCAATAATTCGTCCTTTAGTATCAAATTCAGCAATATTTGCAACACTTTTGACAGCTTCAAAAGTACCGGTCAAGCTATCTAATTTATTATTTAATTCATCAGTTGAAGCCTGCATTTCTTCAATATTTTGTCTGATCTCCTCTTCTTGCGAAGCTGATTGCTCTGACTTAATTTTTGTTTCTTTAAGTAATCCCGCAGTTCTTGCATTAATCTTAACCATTGAAATAGCTGACGCAATTCCTTCAGCTATTTGTTCAACTAAATTGATCTTATATTCTTCAATATTTTTGAAAGATGCTAATTCAACAACACCGAAAACTTCTTCATGAAAGATCAAAGGAATAATCAATAATGTTCCCGGAATCTCATCACCTAAACCTGAAGTAATATTCAAATAATGTTTCGGAACTTTGGTTATGTATATTGTCTCTCTTTCTTGAATACATCTTCCTACTAAACCAACACCATACGGAATACGTTTCTCCAGCATTTTCTTTCTGTCATAAGCAAAACTTGCCAACAACTCAACATACTTTTGATTCTCATCATCTTCATTAATAACAAATAATCCTCCTTGATTAGCATCAATATAATTTACTAATTCACTAATAATTGCATAAGCCAATTCTTCAGGATTATCGGAATGTTCACGAATAATTTCTGAAAATTTTGCAGAACCTCTTGTAGCCCAGTTAAGTCTTTCATCTGCTTCTTTTCTTTTTTTATCCTCAATTTCAGCAAGTTCAATGCTCCTCTTTAATTCAACCAAAGAATTTCCAATTCTGTCTTCTTTAAATACAGGCGAATATGAGTAATCAAAATTTCCTTTCCCGATTTCTTCAATAAATTCAGCCGTTTTATCAAGACTTGAATTAATTTGATTAATTGATTTGTTCAAATCGCCAAATACATCTGCCCTGTATTCCGGCAACTTTTTTATTTCATTTACTCTTCCCGTTGCCATTGCAATTATTACTGTTAAAGGCTCTTTAATCTTCGAGTGCCAATACCTGTAGAATAAATATGTCATTAACAAAATAACAAAAAAGCCCAATCCTGCATAGAAAAAATAAGTTAAATAAAAATTACTTATAAAAGAATACATTTCTCTGTTAGGTATAACAGATAAAAGACTTAATTTACCGGTGGCATCAGTAATATTTACAGGAATATAATTCACAATGTAATCATCTCTCCTGTATTTCCAAAAAAATGAATTCTGTTTTACGATTTTACTGTTTGAAATGAATTTTCGTTCATTTATTTCTCTTAAAATTTCATTATCAATATTACTGTTTTCTGATAAATTCAGAAACAATTCTTCAGAGAGAATGTATGACCGGACAGATTTTGATGAGATTAAGTTATTATTGAAATTCTTTCTTAATTTTTCAAATTCCACTTTTATTCCTGCAAATCCGGTGAATTTGTTATTTAAATACAGCGGAACAGCATAAACTAATACAAATTGATTTATTTTTTCCGAGTTTTTGTAATCATTAGTAAAAAAGATAATACTTTCTTGAGTTCCGAGTAATTTTGAAGATATTTTTTCAAAAAACATATCTTCCGAATTATAAGTTCTTTTATTATAATTTAATTGGTCATCACTTCTGTAATATTCATTAATAAACTTTGTTTCATCAACATTATCATTCCTTATATACCATACAGAACTGTAATCAGTGTTATTTATCAGAATATCTTTTAAAATATCTCTTAAGAATTGTTCCTGTGCATTTTGTTCTTTAAAACTAAAATTTTCTATTGTTTTTTTAAAGGTGTTAAGTACTTTTAAATCCGAATTTAATTTACCACTAATGATTAAACTGTGTTTTTGTGTCAACTCATTCGAATTTGAAATAATATTATCTTTCGAATAATTTATAATATTAGAGAAAATTAAAATATAGATAACGAAATATATTATTAAAACCGGAGTTAAAATATACAGAAACAATCTATTTTTAAGATTAATTCGCATAATTGAATTTTTTTAAATGAATAGGCTGTGATTGTTAAAAAGAAATATTTTATATACAATATCAATAATAAACCCCAATCCGCCTGTTTATTACAAAAATACAGTTTAATTTTGAATCAACAAATAATTCATAATAAGATATTCATACTTATTAAAAGAATAAAACTGTTTATTATGTAATCTGTAAAAAGTTATTATTACACAATAACAATTAATTACTACTCATTTTATAATGTTAAATATTAAATTTTTAATAAATAATTTTTTTTATTAAATTTGTACTTTCAACTTATTAATTAAAAACACTATGAGCAGAAAATTACTATCCATTTTAATACTTATTTCTTTAAGTATTATTTATATGAGCAGTTGCAAATCAGGCGAAGATGCTGATCAAGACGATTTGGTCGGTGAAACACTTGATTCTGTAGATATAAGAGAAGAAATTATCATATCTATGTTAGCGCCTTCAGACATGGCAGTAATGTTAATGGATAATCCTGACCTATACTTTAATAAAGATATTATTAATCCTACAACTAATTCTGATAAGTATAATACAAATGTTAAAATTGCTTTAAATATCGGAATATATACTGCAGATTTGAGCTATGCAAGCCTTTTCGAACAGGAACAAATAACATACGATTATTTAGATGTTGTAAAAGGAATGTCTGAAGAAATCGGCATTACAAATTCCATTGAGAAAAGACATCTTGATATGATCAAGAACTCAAAATTAGATAAAAATGAAATGATTCGTATTATTAATGAATCATTTATGAATACTGATGCTTATCTAAGAGAAAATAACAGACAAAAGATTATCACTATGATTTTAATCGGCGGTTGGGTTGAAGCTCAATATATTGCTGTATCTTTATCTAAAAATTCGCCTGATACTAACAAGCAATTAACAGAAAGTATTTTAGCCCAAAAGATTTCATTAGAACTAATGACATTGGCTCTTGAAAATATACAACATGATAATACTTTACTTTCATTAAAAAAAGATATTGATAAAATATATGAGGCATATATTTTAATGGAAGATAATTTAAATGAAGAAAACTTTGAAAACTTTTGTAATTTGATTTCAGAAGTAAGAAAAAATTACATTGTTTAAAACTACCCAAATTATTTTAAAATGAATTCATATCTAAAATATATTTTCTTAATAGCTTTTATAAGTACCTTTTCATTTTCTAAAGTCAATGCACAATGTATTGACCTTGTAAAACATAAAGGTTTTACATATCTTGATACAAGTAAGTATATCCCCGAAGCAAGATTTAATGCACTGCCTTTAAGAGAAGGAGATGATGTTGATATATACAAATCCTTTTTTAAAGGACGTAATTACAGAATTGTTGTTGTAGCTGCTGATAATATGCCAAAATTAAACTTTAAAGTTACAAATTTCCAAAGGCAAACATTATATGACAGTAAAATAACGAAGATGGAAAGTTGGGATTTTGTATCAGATAAAAACCAAAACTTAATTATATCGGTAGAAGTTCCTAAAGCAAAAAAAGATGAGAAACCTCAAAGCGGATGTGTTGCCGTAATTGTAGGTTTTTCTTATTAGCTTTTTTAAATTAAGTAAAAATATCAGCAGCTTTTTTGACAGCACTTTCAAAAAAGCTGTTTTTAATATTATGTTCAATACTATTAGCATTTAACCAGTTAATAAAATCACTTGTATTTAAATTTGTAATCAATTCTTTACCGGTCATAGGACAACCTCCCATACTGTTAAAGACTGTATCAAAATTTCTGCAACCGGCTTCATAAGCTGCTTTAATTTTACTTTCTGTTTCTGAACTTTTTGTATGCAAATGAAGATTAAATTCAACATCAGGGAATTCTCTTATCACATTCTCTAAAACCAATCCGATCAAATGAGGAGTTCCTGAAGCAGTTGTATCTGCCAAAGGAATATAACGAATGCCTTTTTCATAAAATACCTCAATCCAATCCATTAGAATATCAATTCCCCAATCATCATCATACGGATTACCGAATGCTGTTGCAATTGAAATAATTGGTTTTTTATTATTTTTCTCACAGATATTAATAATTTCATCAACCACTTTCAATGACCGGTTAAAATTTGAATTTAAATTCTTCTTCTGAAAAGTTTCAGAAATTGCAAAAGGATAATTTATATAAGTAACTTTATCTTGTTTCGAAGCTATGTCGGCATATTTTATATTTCCTGTTAAAACAGAGATTTTCGTATTACTTTCTTTAGGAATTGTAACATTTTCAATTACTTCATATGTATCTTTCATCTGTGGAACAACTTTTCCCGATACAAAACTTCCGATATCAATAATATCAAAACCAACTTTAAACAGTTCATTGATGTATTCTGTTTTTTTCTTCGTCGGAATAAATTCCTTTAATGATTGCATTGCATCACGAGGTGATTCTGTAATTTTAACCATAACATTGTAAGTCGCCTTTCCAAGGCGACATTTTTTTGTAAAAAATATTTACCTGAATTCGTTATATTCGTCTTTAATGATGTAACTTGTTTTCTTCAGGCATTGTTTTTTATATCTTGTCGCCTTGAAAAGACGACTTACAAAAAAAGCAGTCGGTCTGTAAGCCGGATTCTGTCCCCGAAGCAAATTCGGGGTTCTGTCATTTATCTTCGTTACAATTCACATTGCAACTTTAGCTCTCAACCCCTCGGCATTGTGCGAGCAGCTCTCAAACGCCGATATACACGAGATTACAACTTACAAGACGAACGGCTGCCAAAGTCACCCTCGGCACCGGTGAGCTCTTACCTCACCTTCTCACCCTTATCCCGAAACAAGTTCGGGACGGTTATTTTCTTCTTCGTTACTATACCCTCACGAGTGTCTTCCCGTTAGGAAGTGTAATGCTCTGTGTTGTCCGGACTTTCCTCTCTCCCGAAGCAAGTTCGGGACAGCGACAGAACAACCGACTGCGTTGCAAAGATACATGTTTTTTAACAGATAGTATATGAATCAAATAAATTTTAGTATTTTTGCAAAAATGAAAACAGCTTTCAATATAATAAATAAAGAAAGCGTATCTTCAACTAATGATGAAGCAAAGAAATTATTGCAAACTGAAAATGTATCTGAATTTACTGTCATCTCAGCAAACGAACAACTTATCGGCAAAGGACAAAGGAAAAACTCTTGGCACAGTAAAGCCGGAAAAAACCTGACAATCAGCATAATTACATTTCCTGCTTTTTTGAAAATTACAGAACAATTTTATTTATCAAAAGTGATTTCGCTTGGTATTTTGGAATATCTGAAAACAAAAGGAAAATATTTCAAAATAAAATGGCCAAATGATATTTATTATAAAGATAAAAAAATATGCGGGCTTTTAATTGAAAATACTGTTACAGGATCAACAATAAAGAACTCTGTAATCGGTATCGGATTAAACATTAATCAAACTGTCTTCCCTAAAGATTTGTCAAAAGCAACTTCTTTATCAATTATTAATGATACAGAATATCTGTTAAGTGAAGAATTAAATAATATGTTGAGCAGGATTTATAAGTTTTATAATGACTTAAAAAAATTGAATTTTTCCAAAACAGATAAATTATATCACAATAATTTATACAAAATAAACGAATTATCTGAATTTAAAGATTCGAAAGGACAATTCTTGGGAAAAATAACAGGAACTGAACCTGAGGGGAAACTTATTATACAAACTGTTAACAATGAAATAAGAACTTACAACTTTAAGGAAGTTGAATTTATATAATTTTTTACATCCTCTCCGGAACTTCAATCCCTAATAAATCTAAAGCATTTTTTATAATTTCTGCAACTTTTTCTGATAAACATAATCTGAACTTCTTAATATCAATATTTTCTTCTTTTAAAATAGGAGAAATTTCATGATAAAAACGGTTGTATTCTTTTGCCAGATCATAAACATAATTTGCAATAACCGAGGGATTTCGCCTCTCTTCAGCTTCTGTAACAACATCTTCAAAATCATATAACTTATTTAATAAAGATAATT
>JAUVIG010000148.1 GCA_030592825.1 Chlorobiota bacterium
AAGGTTATATTCCTTCTGTTTCAAAAAAACCCACATTTTTATCTCAAAGTATCAGATATGCTTTTGAAATGCCTGTTATTAAACATCAAGATTCTGTTTATGCATATTTGTTTTACCGATTATTACAAAAGTCAGAAAATATTAATTTAGTTTATAATAATATTGTAAATGAATCAAATTCAGGAGAAGTAAGCAGATTTGCTTTTCAATTGTTGTATGAATCCGGTCTGAAGATTAATCATATACAATATTATGAAAAATTATTTCCGGTTGAACCAAATGAGATTTCCGTAAAAAAAACACCGGAAGTTTTAAAAAAACTTGATAAATTTACTTCTGAATCAACTAATGATTTTAAAAAGTTTTCGCCTGCAGCCCTAAATACTTATCTTGATTGCTCATTAAAATTCTATATGAAATATGTTGCAGAAATTAAAGAAAGTAAAGAAGTAGAAGAAGAATTTTCTTCTGCAATTTTTGGTTCACTATTGCATTTGATACTTGAAAATGTATATACAGAGTTAAAAATAAAAAAAGGTAACGGTATAGTTAAAGCTGAAGATTTTGAACTGATATTTGAAAGTCTTCCTAAAATTATTGAATTATCTTATAATAAATATTATAAAAATCAGACAATTAAAACTACAGGCAGTCAAATTATTATTAAAGAAGTCTTATTGAGATATGTAACTTCTGTTTTAAAAACAGATAAAAAATATGCTCCGTTTGAGATTATATCTTTGGAAGCTGATGATGATTTTTCAACACAAATTGAAATTGAAGTTGATAAGCAAATTAAAAAAGTATTGCTGAACGGTATAATTGACAGAATTGATAAAAAAAACAATATATATCGAGTTATTGATTATAAAACAGGTCAACCGAACAATAAATTTACCTCTGTAGAATCATTATTTAATTCTGAATTGAAAAAAAGATCATCACATGTTTTTCAAACTTTTTTTTATTCATATTTATTTATTAAGAATAAAAAAGATGAAAAAATCAATGTAAAACCGGGCATTTATTATACTCGTTCAATGAATAAATCATCATACGATGAATCTGTGAAAATGAAAATAGCTCGTAATAAAGATATTACAATTGATGAAATAGAATTAATTAAAATAATTCCTGAATTTATTAATGAAATAAAAAAATTACTGATTGAAATATTTTCTTCGGAATATTCTTTTGTACAAACAGATAACACAGATATATGTAAATATTGCAGTTATAATATGATTTGCAGTAAATAATTTCATTATCTTTACATTTATGGAAGAACTTATAATAAATGGATAAAGAACTTTCAAAATTATTTAATACCGGACCTGTAGTTGTCTTTAAATGGGATATTGAAAACTCATCTGTAGTCTCTGTGTCTGAAAATGCTGAGGATATATTCGGTTATTCTTTAGATGAAATAACTTCGGGCAGTGCATTTTTATTTAAAGTAATTAGAAACAATAATATTTCAAAAATAACGAAACTTATTTTTGAAATTAAAAAGAGTGATTCTGATACGTTTACTATAGATAATTTTGAAATAAAATTAAAAAATAAAAAAATAAAGTGGATAAAAATCCATTTAAAAATTGAAAAAAATAATGATAATAAACCAATATTTTGTTCCGGTTATGCTATTGATATAACAAATGAAGTTGAAACAGAGAAGAAACTTAAGGAAAGTGAAACAAAATATCGTATAATCTCTGAATATTCAACGGATATTATCTTTATGATCAGCAGAACAGGTAAAGTTTTATACATAAATAAACCTGTAAAAGAAGCATCAGGTATTAATGCATCTGAAGTTGTTGGAAAGAACTTCCGAAAATTTGTTCCAATATCTGAAATTCCAAGGTGTTTATCAAAATTAACCAAAGCTTTTCTCGGCAAAGAAGTTCGTAATTTCAGGACATATGCAATAAATGATAAAAAAGAACTTATTCCCATTGAAATCAGCGGAAAACTAATTAATTATAAAGGGAGGAAAGTAGCTTTGGGCTTTGTAAGAGATGTCAGTGAGCAAGTAGAATATGAAAATGAACTGAAAAAACTTTCATCTGCAGTAGAATTTTCCGTAAACGGAGTATTAATAACCGATTCAAGCGGAAGAACAGAGTATTTGAACAAAAAATATTCAAAAATTTCGGGTTTTAATTATTCTGATCTTAAAGGAAAATTATTCAGGTTATTTGAAAGCAGAAATTCTGCATTGTTTAATGAAATGTCTGACAGTATAAATAGTAAAGGAGCATGGCAAGATGAGTTCTATCAAAAAACGAAGACCGGAAAACCATATTGGGAACATATTTCTGTTGCACCAATCTACAGCAAAAAGAAAGAAATAATAAATTATATTATAATAACTCAGGATGTTACAAACAGAATAAAAGTTGAAAAGGAATTAATTTTGGCAAAAGAAAAAGCTGAAGAAAGTGATCGTCTGAAATCTGCTTTTTTGGCTAATATGTCACACGAAATCAGAACACCGCTGAATGCTATTTTAGGATTTGCGGATTTTATTAAAAATAAAGATTTGGAAATTGAAAAGCACAAAAAATTTGCCGGTATTATTCTGGAAAGCGGAACTCATTTGCTTGATTTGATAAACAACATTGTTAATTTAGCAAAATTAGAAGCCGGACAAGTTGAAATAAATGAAAGTTCTGTAAATATTAAAGATTTATTTGAAGAATTGTATATGATATTCCAACCTAACATCCAAAATCCCGATATTGAATTTAGCTGTCAAATTAAAGATCAACATTTAATTAAAGAATTCATAAGTGATAAAACCGGAATTAAGCAAATATTTATTAATCTTATTAGTAATGCATTAAAATTTACTGAAAAAGGATATGTAAAATATACTTGTAAGTATATGAAAGATAAGCTTTTATTTACTGTTGAAGACACAGGAATAGGAATTCCTCAAAATTTTAAAAAGGAGATATTCGGCAGATTCAGTCAAGTATATAATATCTCTGAAAAGTATGGCGGTACAGGTTTAGGTCTCTCTATTGTTAAGGAAAATGTTAAATTATTTGGCGGAAAAATTTGGCTTGAAACCGAAATAAATAAAGGGACAAGTTTTTATATTGAATTTCCTTACCTGTTACCCGATAAAAAAAGTTTCTGGTAAGACAACTTAACAGAAAAGAGACTACTCTATATAATTTATACCGGGTAAATATATTTACTATTATATTCATAGTTGCTTCAAAATATGTTTCGAATGTATTTGCTGCAAGTTTCGGATGAAATTGGAATTCATTCTAAATTTTATAACAAAAATCGCAATTATTTAAAAAAGATATTTTTACATTTACCGGCTGTATTTATAAATTGAAAACAATATTATTCTATTATGGCAAAAAAAATTATTGAAGTTGATGAAGTCGTTGTAAAATTTGCAGGCGATTCAGGCGACGGAATGCAACTTACGGGAACACAGTTCTCCGATACATCTGCACTTTTAGGTGATGATATTTCTACTTTTCCGGACTATCCGGCTGAGATTAGAGCTCCTGTCGGAACCGTAGGAGGAGTTTCAGGTTTTCAACTTCATTTCGGAAAAATTGTTGATAATCCCGGAGATTTTTGTGATGTATTAGTAGCAATGAACCCTGCTGCTTTAAAGGCAAATATAAGATGGGTAAAAGACGGCGGAACAATTATTCTTGATACTGATTCTTTTACTGATAAGAACTTTGCAAAAGCGGGTTTTCAACAAGAAAATTTGAAAGAAATATATCAAGATTTTAATGTTATTCAAGCTCCGATGACAACTTTAACCAAAGAAACATTAGTTAATTCAGGTTTGGATAATAAAAGCATGGTTCGCAGTAAAAATATGTTTGCTCTCGGTATGGTTTATTGTATATTTGACAGGCCACTTAATTATACTGAAAAATTCCTTGATAAAAAGTTTGTAAAAAAGCCAAATATAGCAGAATCAAATAAAAAAACTTTAAGAAGCGGATTTAATTATGCAGTTACTATTCATGCAATGCCTTCATACAGAGTGCATTCTTCAAATTCACTTGAAAAAGGCAGATACAGAAATATGAATGGTAACACTGCTGCAGCATGGGGATTACTCGCTGCTGCTGAAAAAGCAAATCTACCGTTTTTTCTTGGCTCATATCCAATAACACCTGCTTCTGAAATTCTGGTTGAAATTTCTTTAAGAAAAGATCTCGGAGCCAAATCATTTCAGGCTGAAGACGAAATAGGCGGTATTGTAACTGCTGTTGGTGCAAGTTTTGCCGGAAATTTGGCCGCAACTTCAACTTCAGGTCCCGGATTAGCATTAAAATCGGAAGCAATAGGATTAGCAGTAATTACGGAATTACCGCTAGTTATTGTAAATGTTCAACGCGGTGGTCCGTCAACAGGCCTACCTACAAAAACTGAACAATCAGATTTATTTCAAGCTCTTTACGGAAGAAACGGTGAAAGTCCGGTGCCTGTTATTGCAGCAAGCACACCTTCAAATTGTTTCGATTATGCTTTTGAAGCAGGTAAAATCGCATTAGAACATATGACTCCGGTATTATTATTAACAGACGGTTTCCTCGCAAACGGAACTGAACCGTGGAAAATTCCTTCAATGGCAGATATGCCTGTAATTAAACATAAAATAAAGCCGAAAGGCGAAGGCGAATATTTACCATACAAAAGAGACCCTGAAACTTTGGCCAGAGAATGGGCAATACCCGGAACAGAGGGTTACGAACACAGAGTAGGAGGACTTGAAAAAATGGATTTAACCGGTAATGTTTCATATGTACCGGAAAACCATGAACTGATGACTAAATACAGAGCAGATAAAGTTCAAAATTTGGAAAATGTTTTTCCCGAATTAAAAGTTGAAGGAGATGAAGATGCCGATTTATTAGTAATAGCTTGGGGTAGTACATACGGACATATAACAACTGCCGTAAGAGAATTGAATAAAGAAGGTTGTAAAGTAGCACATGCTCATTTTAACTATATTAATCCTCTGCCGAAAAATACAGCTGATGTTTTCGGAAAATATAAGAAACATCTCGTTTGTGAAATGAATCTCGGTCAATTTGCAGGTTATCTTGATATGAAACATCCTAAGTTTGAATATCATAAATTTAACAAAATACAAGGATTACCTTTTACGGTAGTAGAACTTAAAGAAAAATTTAAACAATTAACCGGAAAAAATTAATAAGACATGAGTGATAATAAATATACATTCAAAGATTTTAAAAGTGATCAGGAAGTAAGATGGTGTCCGGGATGTGGCGATACTGCTGTACTGATGTCAGTTCAAAAAGCAATGGCTGAATTAGATCACAAAAAAGAAGATTATGCAGTTATTTCAGGTATCGGATGTTCTTCCAGATTTCCGTATTATATGAATACATACGGTTTTCACGGAATTCACGGTCGTGCAGGTGTTTTGGCATCAGGAGTAAAAACAGCAAATCCGAAATTAAGTGTTTGGCAAATAACCGGCGACGGTGATGCTCTTGCAATTGGAGGAAACCATTTTATTCATGAAATAAGAAGAAATATTAACCTGAATATTTTACTTTTTAACAATCAAATCTATGGTTTAACAAAAGGACAATATTCACCTACATCATTATTCGGTCAAGTAACAAAAACATCTCCTTACGGTACTGTTGAACAACCTTTTCACCCCGGAGAATTAGTTTTGGGAGCTCAAGGAAAATTTTTTGCAAGAACAATTGATACTAAAGTAAAAGAAACTACAGATATTTTAATTAAAGCTGATAAGCATGTCGGTACATCTGTTGTTGAAATTTTACAAAACTGTGTCATCTATAATGATGGTGCATATAATAATATTACATCTAAAGAGACAAGGGATGATAATCAAATATGGCTTGAACACGGAAAACCAATGTTATTCGGAAAAGATAAGCAAAAAGGATTAATTGTTGACGGAATGAAATTAAGAGTTGTTCATTTAAGTGACCGTATCAGTGAGGAAAATATTTTAGTACATGATGCACATGAACCTGATCCTTCTTTACATTTGGCATTAATAAATATGAGAGTAGGTCTTGGATTTCCGGTTGCATTCGGTATTATCAGGCAAGTTGAAGCACCTGCATATGATCAATTAATTGAACAACAAATTGAAGAAGTAAAATCAAAATCAAAAATCAAAAATATGGATGATGTGCTTAACAGCGGCAGTACATGGGTTGTTGAATAAAAAATTTAATAATATAAATAAAAAAAATGCGAACTTTTTGGTTCGCATTTTTTGTTTATCAATTATACCGAACCTGCACAAAATAAAGGCATAAATTTTAGCTTTTGTTCAGGTAAATCGCCATATTTATTCTCTGTAAAAACATAAGCCGTTTTAATATTTTTAAAAGTATTAAGTAAAAGATGAAGACTTCTTAAACTGCCGGATTTTCCGCTCTTTACTTCTATGGGGATAATTTCTTGTCCTTTTTCAATAATGTAATCTGTTTCTGCACTGCTGCTTCTGGCATCTCTGCTCCAATAATACAAATTTTCTCTGTTTGAAGCAATAAGTTCTTGTCCTACAAATTGTTCAGCCATTTTTCCGTTAAAGGCAGTAAATAATTTTTGTTTTGATATTAATTTTTCTGTATAAAAACCGTTTATGTTTGAAAGCAAACCGATATCAAGAAAAACAGTTTTAAATTTTTTTTCAGAAGCACTTGCACCAAGTGGTATTCCGATAGGTGAAGCTGCTCTGACACGTGTAAATAAACGAGCTGTTTCTAACAACTCGTATGCCTTTTTAATGGTAGGGTTTGAGAAATCATTAGTAAGATGTGAGTATTTTATTTGTTCTCCGACTTTATTTGCTGCAGAGTTTAATACTGAATTTAAGCAACGTTTGTCAGAATGTCCTGCATATTTTGAAAAATCTTGCCTGAAAGTCGCTATTAAATCAGATTGAATATTTACTGTCTTGACAAAACTTCCTGTATTTATATATGTTTTTACACATTCAGGCATTCCTCCTACAATAAAATATTTACTTAATTCATTGTTGATAATTTCTATTACATTTTCCGATAAGGAGCTATTTGTTTGTTTAATATGTTCAGTTATCATTATTTTATCGTTTGCAATAAGAAATTCCTCAAAAGTCATTGGAAACATAGATAACATTTGTAGTCTACCTACCGGAAATGATATGTCTTTTAAAGCAAATTCCAGTAAAGAACCTGCTGCTATTACATGCAATTCAGGATATTGCTCATAAAAATAACGTAAAGACATAATTGCTTTCGGACATTCTTGTATTTCATCAAAAAAAAGTAAATCATTTCCGGATATTATTTGCTTATTCAAAACAAGTTCAAGTTCAGAAAGGATTCTTTTACTGTCTAAATTTTGTTCAAAAATAGAATGTAATTCAGGATTCCTTTCTAAATTAATAAGATGTGTATTACCTTTAAAATGTGTTTTGCCGAAATCCAATATTGACCAAGATTTGCCAACTTGTCTTGCACCTCTTATAATCAAAGGTTTATGATCAGAATTGTTTTTCCATGCTAATAATTTTTCTGTAATTTTACGTTTCATATTATGAGTTTATGATACAAAAATACAAATTAAACTTTAAAAAATCAAGGCTATTATAAAATAATACCTTTAAAAAGTCAAGGGTAAAAGTAAGTAATTCCTTTAAAAAATCAATGATATTCAAACAAAATCAAAAATTATAAAACATGGGTGACTTATTAAACAGTGGCAGCACTTGGGTTGTTAAGTAAAGATTCTAATAATTAAAATAAAAAAATGCGAATTTTTTGGTTCGCATTTTTTATTTTCATACTTTGAAAATTCATTATATATCTTGTGTTAAAAAATCAGAAATGTGTATATGCTTAATACCTTTATAATTTCCGGTAATTAACTCGTCTGCAGAAACTACTGTCTTTTCATAATTATCCTGAATTTTCAACAGATTACCAAATTCACGCTCTCTTACTTTTTCATCAGGCAGCATATATGCCACTTGTATATATCTCGTTATCTCGTTTTTACGTGCAACAAAGTCTATCTCCATATTTTGCAACTTGCCTACATAAACGGTATATCCTTGATTAATTAAATAGTTATAAACAAGATTTTCAAAAGTTTTTCCTATGTCATTGGGTTTATAAGGAATTATTGAATGCTTTAATCCTAAATCGCTGAAATAATATTTTTCGTTTATTTCAAATCGTTTTTTACCCTGAATATCATACCGTTGTGCTTTATGTATAAAAAAAGCATTGTGAAGATACTGCAAATAGTTTAATACCGTATTAACTGATAAACTAATGCGTTGTGATTTTAAAAAGTCGGTTATTTTTTTTGATGAAACATAACTGCCGAGTGTATCAGATAAATATTCTATTAATCGTTCCAAAAAATTAATGTCGCGAATATTGTAGCGTGCTACTACATCTTTAAGTACAATTGTGTTGTATATGCTTTTTAAATAGCCATAAACAATTTCATCGCTCATTTCTAAGTGAATAAGATA
>JAUVIG010000150.1 GCA_030592825.1 Chlorobiota bacterium
ATTAGTTAAGACTGTCAGTACCCCCTCATCAAACCGTACATGAAGTTTTCTCCGGATGACGGAAAGGACAGAACGCTAAACAGCTTGATAATTACATTATTTATGGCATACTCTATAATGGGTGACCGATTCCCAAGATGAGCCAACGGTTTTGTAAGAAAGGGCAATGTACAGTTGGTGAAAAGAGCATCTGTACTGTTTGGTGAACCGCCGTATACAGCCTGTTCCGAAGCATTTCGGAAAGACCCGTATGCTCAGTGGTGTGAGAGGCGTACTGGCTACCATTTGGTAGTCAGCCGTCTACTTGATTAACAAACATTTTTCTTATGAAATTATTAGTCTTTTTCTTTTTTTAGTAAAATAATATAAACTTGACCTATTATCTTATAGAATTCAGTAGTACCCAAACCACTCGACCAATCATAACGTTTAACTTCAGCACCTACTTTTCCATCACCTTTGATTTTGTGTTGACCTATAATCTCATAGAATTCAGTAGTACTCCAACCACTCGACCAATCATAACGTTTAACTTCAGCACCTACTTTTCCATTACCGTTGATTTTGTGAATATGTACATGTCCATTACCTTCTTTTAATAAAAACAAATATTGTTGAGAACCGACAGTAAATGGTTGTGCCTTTGTCCAACCACTTGACCAATCTCGAGTATCAACTCGACTTCCTACAGTTCCATTTGTATTCATTCGATGGACATGAACACTGCCATCACTTTTCTTAAGTAGAAACAAATATGTATTACCTCCTATTTCATAAAACTCGACGGTACTCCATCCACTCGACCAATCATAACGTTTAACTTCAGCACCTACTTTTCCATTACCGTTGATTTTGTGAATATGTACATGTCCATTATCTTCTTTTAATAAAAACAAATATTGTTGAGAACCGACAGTGAATGGTTGTGCCTTTGTCCAACCACTTGACCAATCTCGAGTATCAACTCGACTTCCCACAGTTCCATTTGTATTCATTCGATGGACATGAACACTGCCATCACTTTTCTTCAGTAGGAATAAATATGTATTGCCTCCTATTTCATAAAACTCGACGGTACTCCAACCACTCGACCAATCATATCTATGTTCTGGTTTAGCGAATGTATATGGGCTATAATGCATCCTTGAAGTTAAATCATAATTGCCATAGGTATTTACTGTACTTGCTGAAAGCTTTTTAAAATTATGCCATTTACCATCAATTACTCTATCTCTATGCACTGTTATGAATCTGTCTCTATTGGGACGTTGATGTTCATGTTTTAATCCAACTGCATGTCCAATTTCATGAACCACAGTTCTTTCTTGAACGTTTACTCCTAATTTTATTTCCTGTTTACCCCCTTGTTTCCCAACGCTACTACTACTTGGATTTTCATTTGTTTGCACAAAACTAATATAGTCATCTTGGTTAGTCCTCTGAACAAATCTAGCAACTGTAACATCATTCCAATGTTGAATAGCATTTTCGACTAGTTCTGGATTAGTAACATCATTTTCAATTACGTATGGAATTGTGGCACCATACCATTGTTTTTTTCTTTTTTTAATATAACAACCCATTTTAAACCTCCTTTTTAGTTTATATTATATGAAATTCATTTAAAAAGTAAAATTACTGCATATCAATACTTTAAACAATATTTGTCTAATGAAAATTTACTGGGAATACTTCAGTGGTTTCTAAATATTCACCTTTCCATTTGGATGTACCACGTTAAAATGTTTGCTAACGGTTGGCTATGCAATGTGCGAAATAAAATTCCGACAACTTCTCGGCTTGCTCACAGCACAAATTTTAACCTTAAATATTTTTATAAAAATTCAAAATTTTTGCAATCAAGCAAATACATTTTGTTCTTGCAAATTGTTGCTGAACCACATGTTATTTTAGCTACTTGTTAGGCAACGTTTTGGTTTTCAATTTCAGCTGAAATAGGGAAATGATCCGATGCTTTCTTTAGTTCGTCTTTTATTTCTTGTATAACTACATCGTTTTTCAATTCGTATGGATTCCACACTTTTCCATTTTCAAATGATAAGCCTTTACTCAAAACAATATGGTCAATAAGAACATTTACGGTATCTTCTACAATTCTATCAGTAAACCTACTTGAAGAAGGGCTCCAACCATAGCTTGTCCATTTTGGCTTTTTTACAACTGATTTTAATATTTTATCGACTTGCCAAACATCTCCTAAAAGCAGTTCAAAAGCACTTCTGCTGAATTTGTTTTCATAGAAATCCATTCCTATTCCGTCATTGATGTCTCCCATCACAATAACTTCAGAACCATTTTTTATATAATCGTCACATTTTGACCTAATAGACATACATTCAGCAAATAATCTCATTCTATCTCGTGCCGAAATCTGCTCAAATTTAGCGTAATCTACAGCAGAAAAAATACCTTTTGATTTAGTATGTGCAATTATAACTTTTGTAAATTCATCACCCGTTAAATTCTTAATTGTAAGTTCCAATGGCGGTCTATAGTGTTTATATTGCTCTTTTATGAGTTTGTTCGTTGTATCAACCAGAAAAGGTTTGTCAAATTGATTCTTGGTACTTGAGGTCGGTGTAAATTCAACATTTATTTTTGTTGAATCATATAAAGCACATAGTTCTTGTTGACCACTTGAAGGAGTTCCGTGTATTCCTTTAAGATTAGAATCCAACCCAAATTCATTAACCCAGTTTTCTAATTGCATTGATGCTGTTTTTGACCCGTCAACTAATGTGTCAGGACCTTCAACTATTCCTAGAAAGTCCAAATCTAATTTCTTAACTACCGAGGCTAATTTTTGACTTCTTTCAAGCTCTTCTCCTGATGTCTTTGGTGTGCCATCAGAGTTGAATAAATCTCTCATCCATTCAACATTGTAAACTCCAATTTTTAATTTCATATCATTGTTATTTTTGATTATTCAATGTTACCTAACACCTGTGTTAACGTACTCGGTGTATATAAGTAATAAAAAAAATCATAGTTACGTATATATCTGCATTGTGCGTAATTATTTAATTGTATTTCAAAATTCTTTTCTCAAATATAAAATTCCCCTTTAAACTTTACAATTGATTTATTAACAGCACCTTACATCCTGTATATTTGCAGCAGGGGGGTACTTCGAAAGATGTTTTCCGGGGGTTTTATGTTCTCCGGGGTACATAAAATACAAGCTGCCCTGCTTTAAACAAAAACTGAACGGGTAAAAAGGTAAAATATCTGACTCTAAACAGAAATTTGGCTTATCGCTTTGCTGAGCTGTCTTATGTTTTTTGTATAGAGCTGAAATTTCTTTTATAGACATGTTTGTGTTTAAAAAAGCTGCCCCGCTTTGGGTTCACGGGGCAGAATTTTATAATTGAAAGAGTTCAGTAAAAAATCAATTACAATACAATATTATAAATAATATTTTTAACAAACAAATTTATTTTGCTGATTTTCAGCTACTTACAAAATTTACACAAGTATCCTATTAATTAATTAATTTAAGAGATAAATTATAACCGGGTAAATCGCTTATTTTTTTTAATTCTAAATAAGGAAATTGCTTATTAGCTGATTTTCTGCTGATTAGCTTATAAAAAAATCTTGCTTTTTTTAACCTCCTTTATACATAGAAATATTATATTTCTTATTAAAAGGGTTTTATGATTTTAAAATTAACATATTTTAACATTTAACAGTATCCAAAAATGTATTCTTTCTATAAGAAAAAAACAGGTTTTTAGGGGGACTGCATTATTCACAAAAACCGTTAAAACGGTTTGTTAATAAATTCATGAATAATGCAGATAAAATATATACGATATATGTACGAATATAAATATTTGAAATTCTTTCGACTCACAAACAACATATCAAAAAAAATTTATAAATTAGTGCAATTCTAAAAAACGGGCTGTTATGATTAAAAAAGTCTTTCTGATTATTATAATCTTATGTTTCGGTATTGGTATTTCAAAAAATTTATTTGCTCAAACTCACCGCGAAAAAACAGATTCAACACAAAATACAGGTATTGATACTTCAAGTAATATTATTGCAGATGTTGACACTGTGCATTCAACTTCAATTGATCAGTCTCAACCGGAAATTACGGAGCATTCCGATACTGACATGCACGAAGATGAACATCACGGAGGCATGGAGCCTTTGTTTTTTATAATTATAGCTTTGGTAATCGGAGCGGCTACAAGACATTTTTTTCGAAAAATCCCTTTACCTTTCACAGTTTTACTGTTGCTTTTCGGAATAGGTTTAGGACTGCTCAACAGATTCGGCTTATTTGAAGGATGGGGAGAAACAATCAGCCTGTCGCTGATGTGGGCAGGGCATATCGACCCCCATGCCATTTTATTTATATTCCTGCCGATTTTAATTTTTGAGGCTGCCTATGCTATGGATTTGCATACCTTTAAAAAAACAGTTACAAATTCAATAATTCTCGCTGTGCCGGGTATTATATTAGCTTTAATAATGAGCGGCGGTTTGGCAATATTATTAAAAATAATGAATGTCGGGCTGTTAAGTTGGGAGTGGAATATTGCACTAATGTTCGGTGCCGTTATAAGTGCTACGGATCCTGTTGCTGTTGTTGCACTGTTGAAAGAATTGGGAGCAAGTAAAAAACTCGGAACACTTATCGAAGGAGAATCATTGCTTAATGACGGTACGGCAATTGTAATTTTTATGGTGTTTTTTACTGCCATAACAGGCTCTGCTTCAGGCACTCATGTAGTTTTAGAATTCAGCAGAGTTGCAATAGGCGGAATTCTAATTGGTGTTATAATAGGAGCTGTTGTAATTGCATGGGTCAAACGCGTTTTCAACGATGCCTTGGTGGAAATTAGTATAATTATTGCAGCTGCTTATCTTGTCTTTTTTGTTGCCGAACATTTTATGCAGATGTCCGGTGTGCTTGCAATTGTTGCTTTCGGATTAGCAATGGCAGGAATCGGAAAAACGAGAATAAGCCCCAAAGTAGAACATTTTTTACATAAATTCTGGGAGTTAGCGGCATTTTTTGCAAATACCATAATTTTTATCATTGTTGGTGTTGTTATTGCACAACGAGCTGAGTTCACACTCATTGATTTTGCTGTTCTCGGTATATTCTATATAGGCATACACATTATACGAGCAATTATTATTATATTATTCTTTCCTGTGATGAAAAGAATAGGATACGGACTTGATAAAAAAGAAGCAACCGTTTTATGGTATGGTGCTTTGAGAGGTGCAATAGGTTTAGCCCTGGCTCTTGTTATTGTAAATTTAGACGATAAATATATTTCTGCTGAAATAAGAAACCAATTCTTCTTTATAACAGCCGGTATTGTAACTCTGACCTTGCTTGTTAATGCCACTACAATGAAATTTATTGTAAACAAACTCGGGCTCACAAAAATTGCTCCTGCAAAAGCCTTAATGATTATTAATGCAAAACAATACCTCAGGAGCAGCACCGAAAATGCAATTGAAAGACTTAAAAAAGACAGATTTATCAGTAATGCCGATTGGAATTCCGTAAAAGAATATTTACCTCCGGAAGCTGTTATTAACAGCAATCAAGACATAAAAATTGACACAATATCAGAAATTCGTAAAAGAATACTTGAAAAAGAGAAAAGCAGTTATTGGCATCAGTTTAATGAAGGCCTTCTGGGACCTGTTGCTGTAAGGCGACTCTCCGAAGGTATTGACATAATTCTTGACGAAGGAGGCTTACATTCCCTGTCGGAAAGAAAAGATTTAGAACTTCTGCTGAAAACACCGAAATTTCTAAGTAAATTACAATCAATTTCTTTGCTGAAAAGAGTTACAAGACATATATTCTTTGAAAGATTAGCTGTCAGCTATGATTCAGCACGCGGATTTGTTGATGCTCAACAAGAATGTATAAAACTTGTCGAAAGTATGTATCGCAGTACAGACTCTGATGATAAAGAAGGAAATAAGAATCTTGAAATTATTGAGGCAGAAATAAACCAAAATAAAATTGAAGGTCTTACATTTATCAGAAATATCAGGAAAACATATCCTGAAATTTATGATGCAATTGCCACAAGACAAGCCATACGTTCTTTGCTTAACTACGAATTAAAAACAATTGAAAGGCTGCAGAAAAACGGAAGAATAGATTCAGAAGAAGCAAGTAAAATGATTCACAGTGTTGAGGAAAGAATGAAAAAACTTCTGCTTGCACCTCCTAAAGTTAAAATTCCTGATGTACTTGAATTTTTATCAAAGCTTCCTTGGCTGCAAAACGTCAATAATAATACCTTGGAAAAAACCGGAAAGCTGTTTAAAGCAAAAATATATACAACCGGTGATAAACTGATAAAAGAAGGTACAGCTTCCGATACTGTTTATCTTATTGCAAGAGGAACTGTAACAATTACTTTCAATGATGAATTAATTGACATTGTGGGTGAAGGAAATATTATCGGAGAAATTGGAATATTAACCGGAAGAAGCAGTAATGCTTCGGTTATTGCAGATTCACCTTTAAGTGTTTTTACAATGAGCAACTCTCAATTAAAACAACTGATAGAAGAATCTGCCGAATTCCGGAAGGCAATATGGAAGGCTGCAGGAAAAAGAATAGCTGCCGGACAATTACGAACTATTGAACCATACTGCTATATGCGTTCAAAAAAATTCAAGCGTTGGATTGATGAAGGGAAAATCATTTCGTCTTCCGAAAAGAAAGATTTTGAATTAAACAATGAAATTGCTGTGCTTCTTATCGGAAAAGCAATTATTTCCGGAAGCTCTGAAAAAGTTACGGCACCTGCGGTTATAAATATTTCAAAATTTTCATTGGTTGATAATTCCAAAGTATTTATATGCCCTATGGAAGAAGATTAAACTTAATATTTAATGAATTGAATTAGGTCTTTAAAATCGCTTTAGTATTTTTCAGTAACTGCGTCCTTTAAAGACTGTGTGAAAACAAAATTTATATCTGATTTTTCAGTTGCCGCGACCTTTAGGGCGTGGTTTCAACAATACAAAATTATGGGCTTTAGCCCACACAATCAGTTAGTTATGGGCTAAAGCCCAAATTTTATCTAATTACTTTTGAGGCTGTCTAAAAAGTTCGATTTTTACATATATCGTCCCTACGGGACTTTTATAACTGCCTGATTATCACCCTTGACTTCCGTCAAGGGCTACAAATAGTTCGTCGCTATGCGACTTTTTAGACAGCCTCCTACTGAAACTGTATATGCCTCCGAAATTAAAAACCGAATTCATTTTATTTTTTTATTGTTTTACAAATTTCAACAAAGAAACATTTCCGTTACAGTCAGTAATTTTCATGAAATACAATCCTCTTTGTAAGTCAGAAACTCTTACAGCAAATGTGTTATTAAAATTATATATTTTCTTAATTAACTGACCTGTTACGCTCATAACTTCAATTAAATTAATTCGGTTTTTAGTTTCAATAAACAAAATATCACTAACCGGATTCGGATAAAGTTTAACTTGAGTATTTATATCCTCTGTTCCGACAGGAGGTCCTATATGAAACCCGAGATATTCAGTTGTTCCGTAAACGGCATTATTTACCTCTTCAATGCTGACTTCAATCCATTCACCGGAACCGTCCAAAACACTCATTTCCAAATTACCTGATGTAACCGTTTCTTTTCTGTAAAATCCTGTTTCATCTCCCCATTTGGTACCGCCTGCAATTGATGCATAAAGGCAATCAACTCGATCTTCCCATGTATCACCGTATCTCAACAATGCTATAGGATCGTCACCGTTAAAATAAGTCGCACTTGTAGATGCTGTTGCTAAAGCAACGGCATAAGCAGGCACAGCTGCTCCCGAATTTTTATAAACAAGAGTTTCTCCGGCAGCAATAATTCCTGTGAGAGCATCTCCGTTTGTATAAACACCCGAAGGATTATCTGTGGTTCCCCATCTTGCTAAATAATAAGTGTTTAAATCAACATCTGAACTTCCGATATTTGTTATTTCAATAAATTTATCGTTACTGTTTCCTTCGTAATATTGAGTAATTATGATTTGATTTAGATCATTAGGATCTACAACTAAAATATCAAAATTTTGAGTAATTGTCATTTTAGTATCGTCGGTCAGGGTTAATTCAACTGTGTTTAAACCAAGATGTTCAATCAAAGGTATGCCGCTTAATGTTGCAGTCGCACCTGTATTATCACTCAAACTTAACCAGTTCGGCAATATTGTTCCGGTAAGTGTAAACGTTGCACCGGCATCACCTGTTGACGTAATATAATAGGTATACAGTTCATCAATATTTGCATCAGTTACAGGTGTTGAAGTAAAAGCAATAGGATTTCCGTCCGTAACAACAATTTCAAAATTTTGAAAAACAGTTTCCGTTCCTCCGCTTAATTTTACAGAAACAGAATGC
>JAUVIG010000602.1 GCA_030592825.1 Chlorobiota bacterium
AATAAACGAAAAAGACAGTGTTTTTTCAGGTATTTGGGAGTTTGACAAATATATAGGACCAAAACCAAAAAAACCCGCTGTCAAATATAAAAGAAGTGTAGAAAGATATAACTTCACAAAACTTAACAAAATTCATAACAGAATTGAAATAAAACTAATGAGGCAAGGAATGATAAACTCATCAGTTTCTAATCTGTCAATTAAACCTTCCTCGGGAACTGTCAATGACATGATCATAGATAATATTCAATATCCTGTTACGGTTAAAATTGAATATAAAACTCTTTCCAAACTTAATTCATATATGTATCCTGTAATCTTCGAATTTGAAATAACTGATCCCGGAGAATGGTTGTTAGTTATTAGTAATTAAAACGAGTATTAATAAAACGAGACATAATTTTTCCGGTCTTATTAACCTACAGTCTATCATTCGCACAATTTGAAAACTTAATAGCTGTTGCCCCTACTTTTTAATATATTATAATAATGTTTTGCACCTTATTATAAACGCCTGTCAATAAGGCTGTTGCTTATGTTTGTGCTTTTTATACTGCTGTTAATCAATACTTAAACCTTTCTTTACGGCTTTTTTAAACATTTTTATTCCTGTTTCGATTTTTGTTTGGTCTGCTTCTTTTACTCTTTCATATGATGCAGTATCTTGTGTTCGCTTTTTCTTAAATTGTTTCTTAAAGTCTTTTTTTGATAAACCATATGGCTTTTTTTATTTTTACCGATTTCTCTATGCAGTGAAAAATCTATTGGTATAAAGGAAGAACCGTCCCAATATCCCAAAAGATTAAGTTTAAAACCAAACAAACTCATTTGCTTGAAATAATCCCAAACTTTGCTGATTTTTTCAATATATTTCCCTGCCTTTTCCAATAAATGGAAATAATATTAAAACTGATAAAATATAATTGAACTGATAATCTTGTTTTTTAAATTTTGAAAAGCTTTTTAATGGGTAAAGTTCGTTTTTAATTCATCTATTTTTTTATATCTTTGTTTCACAGCATAATTATGTGTTTTGGATGACACTGCTAAAATACTAATAATTAATATTTTAAGCAAATAAGTATGCTGCTTTTTTATTCTTTTTATATCTGATTCTCAAACATTTATAAGATGCGAAACATTAGTAACGTTACTTAATATACATATCATGGAAAACAAAACAAAACAAAAAGAAATTGTAAATTTTGCTAAAGAACGAGATTTCGGAGAACTTATAGGAGCACCTTTTTATTTTATTATACAAGAATTTAAACCGTTTGCAAATACTCTTATTCGATTTGCCGGTCCGTGGGTGGCAATAGCTTTGCTTGGCATGACATTATTATCAAACTCAATATATAAGGCTGTTGATTCTAATACAGAACCTGCCGGTACAATTGTGATTTATGTGTTGTTTTTAGGCTTCTTTTTAATGATAGGCTTTTTGGCTGCGGTTACAGCAACTCACAGCTATGTAAGCTTGTACGTAAGAAACGGAAAAGGAAATTTCACGATTGATGAAGTAGGAGAATTGGTAAAACGCAGTGTTGTAAAGATATTTTTAGCCGGAATTTTGATTTATTTAATGGTTGTTGTAGGTGTATTGTTATTTTATATTCCGGGAATATATCTGGCAATAGCATTAAGCTTTTTTTCAATCATTATTGTGTATGAAGACGCAAGTGTAGGGAGATCAATCAGCAGAAGCTTTGAAGTTGTAAAAGGGCATTGGTGGCAAACCTTTGGTGTAATATTAGTTTTTAGTATGATCATTGGCTTTGCATCTTATATTTTTATTATTCCTGTATATGTTGTAATTATTGCAGCTGCAATAGGCGGAACATCAATCGGACCGGGTTCGGTGATTGTAATAGTTCTTTCTGTTGCATTATACTTCGTTGCTTATATATTTTTTATTTCTTTGCAACAAGTATTAATCGGCTTTCAATATTTCAATATCAGAACTAAAAAGGAAGGTTTAGGCTTGTTCGACAGAATAAATGCCATAAATATTGAAGACGAAGACGATGAAACGGCAAAAGATATTCAAGAAGAAAGCTTAATTGTTGAAGATGTTCCCAAAGAAGAAAAAGAAGCAAAGGATAATGATGAAAAAAACAGATTTTCAGATGAAGGTAACGAAACCAAATTTGATGATAACAACAGATTTAAACCAAAATATTAATTAAAATGAACGAAAACCCAATTATAATATTTAAGAAAAGAGATTTCGGAGAATTTATTAGTGCTCCTATTTCATTTTTTGCATCAGAATTTAGAGTCCTGGCAAAAAGTTTATTATATTTTGTCGGTCCCTTTGTTCTGCTTGAGGTTATACTGACATATTTTTTTGGTATAGGAAACAATCAAGACATTTTCACTTTAATTTCTGAAGGAAATAATTCCG
>JAUVIG010000514.1 GCA_030592825.1 Chlorobiota bacterium
AAAAGCAGAATTAAAGCTTGATTTGGTTTTAAAACCTACTTCTTTTGCGATTCCTTCAATAGAAAATTTAAGGTTTCGGGCATCGGTCAGCATAAGCATTGCTTCTTTTATCCGATATTCGTTTATAAAATCAGGATAGCTTTTCGTGAATTTATCATTTATTATTGATGACAAATAAGTGCGATTTGTAGATAAGCGTTTTGCAAGTTTGTTAAGTGTTAAATCTGTTTTTATATAAATTTTTTCATCATCAAATAATGTTTCTAATTTTTCGAGAATTTTTTCTTTTTCATTATCAGGTATTGTTGTTTTTTTGTTAATATCTGGTTTATTTATTTTTACTTGTTTTTTAACATCTTTCAATTCTTTGTCTTTTTCTAATAAATCTATGTTTTTCCGAACAAGAAATTTATATGCTGTATTTTTTTTCCTGAATAAAATAAGAATTGTTATAATTGCCGTACCGGCAAAAAATAATACTATGATATATGTTATCTGAGTTTTTTTATGATGATTTATTGTTATTTTTTGAATTTTGGTTTCATATTTAAGTTCCTGTATCTCTTTCTCTTTTTTCTCAGTTTCATACTTGGTTTTTATCTCTGCTATTTGCTTGTGTGTTTCCAAACTGAAAACAGAATCTTTTAAAGCTGTGTATTGTTTATAATATTCAAATCCCTTTTTGTAATTGCCGGTTGCTGAATAGCTTTCTGAAAATAATTCATAACTGTCTATAATAATATCTTTTAAATTTAGAGTTTTCGATATTTCAAGACTTTTACCAATATATAATAATGCTTTACTGAACTTACCAAGTTTGTTGTAAATTTCTCCAATATTATTTAAAGAATTTGCAATTCCTTTCTTATCCTTGATTTCTTCTCTAATTTTTAATGATTTTTTATAATATTCCAAAGCATCTTCATAATTGTATAAATCTTTATAAATAATTCCTATAATATTTAACGAATTTGCAATTTCTTTCTTATTATTGATTTCTTCTTCAATTTTTAATGACTTTTTAAAATATTCTAAAGCATCTTCATAATTGTATAAATCTTTATAAATTATTCCAATATTATTAAATAATTTTGCAATTTCAGGTTTATTATCAAGTTCTTTAAATATATGTACAGAGTTAATATAGTGTTTCAATGCTTCTTCATATTTTGATTGATAATATAATGCCATACCTATATATTTTAAAGCAAATGCTTGTTCAATTCTGTTATTTTGTTTTTTAGCAAGTTGCAGTGCAAGGCTTGCATTTTTTTTTGCTTTTTCCGGAAAGTTGGGCAAATATGCTTTAGCAAGTTCATTTAAAAGTTTTGCCTTTTCGTTTTTATTAACGGTTTTTAGTTGGTTTTCGAGGCTGTCGACAGTGTTACGGTTTTGTGCAAAACTTGCCGTGCATGTTACAATAAACAGTATTATTATTAATGCCTGCCTGTTTGGCAGACAGGCTTTTTGGGTATGATTTCGGTTCATATTATAAGTGGTTTAACGGGTTTTGAATGTCAATTTTGAGTTCGCTCCGAACAGTCAAAATATGTATAAATATCGGTCTGACGGGTTTTCTGATTAACTGAAAATAAGACATTAAACTTATTCCAGTTTTTCAAATATACCCGTCTGACCGGTTTTTGGAGCAGACTCAATTTTAAAATTATTTAAAAAATATGAATAATCCAATTTTTTTCGCTTAATCTGTTTGCTGATAAATATAACAACAAAAAGAAATAATATCAAATAAAGTTTTATAAAGTCATCCGATGAATGATTTTGCAAAAAGCTGAAGGTTGTCTATATAGTCAGGGCTTGACTTTGCTAATTAACATATAGTAAGAATCTTAATGTTTTTGTTATTTATTTTAGTCAAACCCTGACTTTATTGATGTATTACACATGGCAATCAACTAATTACAAACTCATCGGATGAATAGATTATGCTTTTTGGAGTAAACTTTAAACCCCGAAACAAGTGCGGGTCAGGCTTTTGAACTTTGAGACTACTCCGAAAAGTGTCGGTGTGAATACTTTTGCAAAAAGATAATAAGATTATTGGCTTATAATCAGTTAATTAACAAATTCACACCGACACTAAAACACTTCAACCTTTCACCCTGCCCGTATTTAAAACCCCGGCAAGCATAAAATAAAAAACCGGCATAGTTAAACATTTAACTACACCGGATTTTATGTTTTTTGGTTAATTGAGTGATTTGCTTATGATATTTTCTGTCTTCAATCTTATATTTTGTTAATTATTTTTTCTGAAATTAATTTATACGCTTCTTCTAAATTATATTTAACATCCGGCCTGATTAAACCTTCAATGTCTCCTATAAAATAATTATCTTTTATTTTTTCTTTTAGGTTATTATTAAAATTTTTTCGAGATACTGTATGTTGCTCATTATCCATAAATGTTTTAAATGCCTGTATGGATTTTTCAATATCCGGTTTTCTTTGTGTTAAGCTGTACCATAAATCAAACAAATCTCTTCCTTTTTTTCGCTGATACAATGCCCTGATTTTTGAACCCAACAATTCCTCAAAACTGTAAGTAGTGATTTCACAGTCTCCGGTAAACCATTTACTTTTTACCTCAAACGGTTTTTTCTCAAGATTATATATTACAAAATGTTCCCTGCAGTTTATTTCGATTTTAAGTTTTAATTGTACTGTCGGTGGAATTTCAGATTCAAACCGGAATATCAAGGTATTGTTCCTGTTGTGCTGTTTTATCTTGGGTTTACCCATGTATTCAAGCCTTTCTTTAATCCTGTCAAGTATTTTTCCTATCGGTAAAGATTTTAACTGTACAAAATCAATATCTTCCGAATACCTTGCCTGTGGTAAAATAAATAATTTATGTAAGGCGGTTCCACCCCTGAATGCTAAATTCTTACTTAAAAAATCATCAGAAAATAAATTTACCAATGCTCTTGAAATGACTAAATCCTGTTCTACCTGTTCGTTGGATTTCCAAGGGACAAACTCGCTCCATGCAGTTATATCTGATCTTGGTATCATAATTTGCT
>JAUVIG010000651.1 GCA_030592825.1 Chlorobiota bacterium
AGCCTGTTGTTGCAATATTTATCGGAGCAGATGAAAAATTGGTTAAAAAATCGGGAGCAATTCCGGCAGGAAATCTTGAAGAAGCAGCTGTTATTTCTGTTGCATTATCTGAAAATAAAGATTACAAACGAGCTGTAAATGAGCTTAATAACAGAAAAGAAAAAAACAGCAGTCTCGCAAAAAAACTCGCTGAAAACAACAAAGGAAAATTCATAAGAGGATTATACAGCGGAGGAACTTTATGTGACGAAGCACAACTTTTATTTAAAGACACATTAGGTTTCACATACAGCAATACACCATTAAATTCTGATTATCAACTTCAAGATATTTGGAAAAGCAAAGAACACACAATCATTGACTTGGGAGAAGATGAGTTTACATCAGGACGTCCACACCCAATGATTGACTATTCATTACGAAACAAAAGAATTGTTGATGAAGCGGAAGATGTTAACACAGCAGTTATTTTATTGGATGTTGTTTTAGGATACGGTTCAAATCTAACTCCGGATTCTGAACTTGTTCCGGTTTTTGAACAAGCAAAAAAAATCAATCCTGATTTGGCAATTATTTGTTCAGTAACCGGCACTGATAAGGACCCGCAAAACAGGGCAAAAGTAAAACAAGCATTAGAAAACACAGGAGCAATTGTAATGAATACAAATGTTGAAGTTGTGGAACTTGCGGAGAGTTTAATCACAATGCTTCAATGATATAAGTTTTTGCAAACAAAATATTGCTGCATTGTTTCATTGCTAATTATTAACAATGTAGCAATGAAACAATGTAACAATTCTTACTTTTTAAATAAAACATAAACAAGAGAGATAAAATAAATTTACAGAACAAATAAGTAATAAAAGACAGAAACCATGGCAATAAACGATATATTTAAAAAAGACCTGAAAGTAATAAACACAGGAATAGAATCCTTTAAAGAAAACATTGAAAAGGCAGGAGCAGAAGCAGTTCATGTAGATTGGAAACCACCCGTTGATATTGACCCAAAAGTTTGGGAAACTATCAATGCAAATGAAGATGCAATAAATGAGGCAAATCAGAAAGCATTAGAGATTATCCTTAACGGAAAGCCGAATCTAATCGGTATGGATTTAGCAAAAAATGTTATCCCGGGAATGAAAAGCAATTTAATACTGCATTCCGGACCTCCGATTAAATGGGAAAAAATGTGTGGCCCTACAAGAGGTGCAATTATGGGTGCATTAATATATGAAGGTATGGCAAATACCCCTGAAGAGGCCGAGAAATTGGCAGCTTCCGACAAGATAAAATATGCACCTTGCCATGAACATGACACTGTCGGGCCAATGGCAGGAATTGTATCCGCTTCAATGCCGGTTTTTATTATTAAAAATGAAGAATACGGCAATCAAGCCTATTGCACACAAAATGAAGGACTTGGTAAGGTTTTGAGATATGGTGCTTTCAGTGAGAAAGTTATCACACGTTTAAAGTGGATGGATGATGTTATGTATCCGATTTTAAAAACTGCAATTGAAAGCCTTAAAAAAATTGATTTAAAAAACATTATCGCACAAGCACTTCACATGGGCGATGAAGTTCATAACAGAAACAGAGC
>JAUVIG010000390.1 GCA_030592825.1 Chlorobiota bacterium
CAAATTATATAAAGCTAAATGCTTGCAACTAATATCTAAATACAACAACAGATGCAATCAATCCTAAATTTCCTTACAGCGGTCAAAGTGAACAACAACCGAGAATGGTTTCAAGACAATAAACCTGTTTTTGAAGAAGCCAAAAGTTCTTTTGAAGAATTTGTCAATATTTTAATCCTGAAGATCAAAGAATTTGATAATACAATTGATGTTAGTTCTGCTAAAGAATGTACATACAGGATATACAGAGATGTTCGCTTTTCAAAAAACAAAGAGCCTTATAAGCCTAATTTCGGTGCTTATATAGCTAAAGGCGGCAGGAAAAGTGAATTTGCCGGCTACTATATCCACATCGAATCCGGAGCATCTTTTGCCGGAGGCGGTATTTATTGTCCGCAACCAGAAGTCTTGAAATCTGTAAGGGATGATATTTATAATGATTCCGGTAACATAAAAAAAATCATTAACGAACCGATCTTTAAAACGGTTTTTCCGGAAATGTACGGAGAAAAATTAAAAACAGCACCGAGAGGTTTCCCGAAAAATTTTCCGGATATACAATTGCTGAATTATAAAAGCTATACTGTTATTACAAGTTTGACAAACGAAGATTTAACTGCCGGGGATTTTCTTGATAATTTGTTGTCAATTTTCAAAACCCAAAAGCCTTTTAATGATTATTTGAATGGGGTAATTACCGGATAAAATTAATTTTTATTATCAGTGTGCAAAAAATTCTAACTCCTCCTTTTTAAAGAGGTTAAGGGGATTAAAAAAGCTGCCGGATATCGGGCAGCTTTCTGTTTATTATTTTCAAATTATTATTTTTATTTCACTCGGTACCAATATTGTGTTCTGCCTGCAAGCCCCCAACTGTCAAGAGAACCTCTTAATTTTAATTTGTCTTTATTTTTAGAATCTAACTCCATTGTACAATGATAGAATTTTCCGTTCCCGGGATCTAAAATCTTTCCGTCTGCTAATTTATCTCCGTCAACTTTCATTTTAATTAAGATAACCATTCCGACAATTGGTCTGTTTTTTAAAGCTCCTTTACATTCTTCACATTTTTTATCTTGAGGTTCTTTCAACAACTTAATAACTTTGCCATAATAGAATCCGGTTTTTGCTTTGTAAATCTTAACATGCGATTTAGCTTCTCCGGTTTCATCATCAATTGTTTTCCATAAACCAATCATTTTTTCTGCTTGCGCATTTGCTTGTCCGTAAAAAAATGCAACAGCCAAGAATGCTGTAAATACTAATAAAATCTTCCTTTTCATAAATACAAATTTATATGTTAATGATATTAAAAAACGCTCATCAAATACGACAGTCCCGAACTGCATCCTGAAGATGAGTTGCTGCAACTGCTGCCTAAAGCATTTCCGCAACTGTCACCAATAGCATTTCCGCATGATTCTCCGGCACTTCTGGTAGCTGCAACAATTATTACATAAATAACACCGGAAGCAATAATAACTCCTCCCGCTATAATTGCTACAATAGCCCATGTTTTTAAATTTGGTTTCAAATTTTCTAATACAATACCAACAGGCCCCAAAAGTAAACTGTGCACAACCATCGGTATTCCCGATATCATATCATTTGATCTTTTTACAAGCTCAAATCCTTCAATAAGTTTTATCCTGCCGGAAAGAATATCTGACTGATTTTCAATATCAGCTAAACTTTCATCTCCGCTTACATATAATTCTTCAAAAATATTCAGGATTTCAAACTGTTTTTCAATCAATTCTGTATCAATTTCAAATAAATCTACAGATGAAAATGAAAAAAAAGAAATTAAAATAAACACCGGTAATAATACTGATTTTTTCATATTGTCAGTTTTAGAAGTTATTATACAAATATATATAAAAAATATCAACACTAAAAAACATTAAAGAATATTATTATTAAACAGATTGAATAAGATATATAAAGGATGCTAAAAATCTTAATTGTCGTTTTCTTTTAATAATCGTAACAATTCATTGTAAATTTTTTGCTTTTCATCGGCAATTTTCCTTTGAGCAATATTTTCAACTTTTTTTATACCTCCTGAGTAATATCTTAACAACCACGGAGAAATTGTAACAACAGCATCAATTATCCCGTAATTATATCCGATTAATATTGCAATTCCTAAAAGTGATGCATTAAGTAACGCAGAGTTAACAGCATTTTTGAAATCACCTGCATACATTTGACCTAATCCGGGTATTATACAGCTCAAAATAACTGCTGTTTTAATTTTACCTCTTTTTATCTTGGAATTTTCAATAAAAAGTTGTTCATATTCTTCGCTGTTTTCAATATGTGAAAGATTCACATAATTCATTATATGTTTTTCGGATTTTTCAAATTCATCCAAAAGAAAGTAGGTAATTCCCAGATAAATTTCTTTTTTTAGGGTAAAGTATTTATCGTTCTGACAGTCAAATTCAAGTATTTCAAGCAATGCCAGATTGTATCTTTTTTCATTTAACAGAGTTATTGCTTTTTTAAAAAGCATTTCTTTTTTAAGGCTGTCATTTTGAACTGTATAGTATGCTAATTCATATAATTCATAAGCTTTATCATAATCTGATAATTCAAAATAACAATTTGCCGTGTTTATATAAGATTCAGTTTTTTCTGCATCGGTTCCAAAACAAAGTATTCTTTGATAATAATAAATTGCTTCTTTAAAATTTCCGGCATTACAGCTGTTTTCAGCTAATTCAAATGTCGCTGAAACGTCCTGAGAATAGGAATTTCCCGGCAGACTAAAAAGTATCCAAATAATACTTGACCTTATTAATAATTTTTTTTTCATTACCGGAATTATATCGTTTTGCAGATTTTTGTGACCCGTATATATTGCTGAAATACAGTATTGTTGCAACTGTTCCGAAAATCCACCCGTATGCGGAATTGACCCCGTCAGTTTGAAAACCTTTATATGATTGCCATGAACTGATGCTTATACTCATAAAAGCCAGCAACCCGTCTTTCCACCAGCTTGTATAAACTTTCCCCAGTCCCGGAACAAAAGTTGAAAGGGTCCCGGCAAGAAAAGGACTTTTTCGTTTCATGTTCATGCCTTGAAATATTATTGATTCATAAGCCTCAATTCCTTGTACCGTTTCTTTATTCTCTTGATAAATATCGTTTGCTGCATGCCAATTTTTTTCAAGTAAATTTATATGTAATGAAAATTTTATATTATCATCATACTTTAAGTTTTGATTAACAGAAAGAAATTCCCAAGCATCAGAATATTTATCTGCTGAAATTAATAATTTAGTATATTCGGGAGCAGAAATCATGGGCATAATTTCAAAATTGTTATATAACTTCTTTGCTCTGTTAATTCCTTTATCATATTGTCCCGAAAGTCTGTATGATTTTAATAATAAGTATTTTAATGAATCGTCCGGCTTATTAAAAAAAACAAGCTTCTCAAGTTCTGTTGTTGCAAATTCATATTGATGTGTTTCAAAAAGATATTTTGTGAAGATTAATGAATTTTCTTTATTAAACAGGTTTTGAGCCGACAAATTTATTTGTAAAAGCAGAAATACAGCGAATAAAATATATTTTATCTTCATTTTTGATTTGTGTTATTCAATTTTTTAACCTTATTCCTTTTATAGTGTTTTTATCTTGCTGTCTTTAATTTAAATTAATAGTGTAAATTTTCATTCTAAATCAACCGGGTCAATCAGTTTGCCGGTTTCATGATCTCTTTCGTATCTGTTATTGCTGAAACCGTTACATCTTTTATATCTGTCAATTCCGTTTAAAAACCCAAGTATTACTCCCTTTTTTTGCACCGACTTTATAAAATATTCCGAACAGGAAATTTGAAACGGACAAGAACTGTTATCTTGCGATGATATAAAATTTTTATAAAACAAGAACATCCCTGAAAATAATACCTGAAAAGTTTTAAATTGTTCTTTTGCATAAGAATAATCTCTCTCTTTTTCAGGTTTGTAAATTTTAATTTTTTCGAAATTGTTTATATCCTCACTTATTTGTCCGTATGCTTTAATCGGATTTTGTAATACTAAAACCGCCGGCAGGAGTATGATAAAAAGTCTTTTCATC
>JAUVIG010000617.1 GCA_030592825.1 Chlorobiota bacterium
ACCTTTGGAGCAACAATTCAGGGATATGCAAATAAAAAACGATTCATTGCCCGTGCCTGAAGCACTTATCGGAAATTCCAAAATTAAAATGCACGATAAAATAATAATTGATGAGTACAAATGGTTGGAAAATATTAATGATGAAAATGTTCGGAAATATATAAAAGAGGAAAATAAATATACGTATAACTATTTTATACCGCTTCGAGAAAAGCAAAATACTTTATTCAAGGAGATAGTTAGAAAATATCCTGAATCAAGAAATATTTATAATAAAAAGAAAAACGGAGAATATATATATTATCAAAAATATAAAGGAGATTCCGATTATCCTGTATTGTGCAGAAAAAGAGAATCTGTCGGAGCAAAAGAAGAGATAATATTTGATTTTAGTACTTGGGCAAATAAATATGATTATTTTTATTTACATTTTACAGAGATAAGCCCGGATAATAAACATATTGCCGTAGCAATAGATAAAGACGGCAGTGAACATAAAACATGTTTTTTTATTAATATTGAGCATAAAACAACAGAAAAGGACAGTATTAATAATATTTGGGGGTTGGCATGGGCAAACGATAATAAAACATTTTTTTATGTGCTTCAGGATTCCTTAAATCGCCCGGCTTCTGTGTATAAACACAAATTAGGAAACGACTTTTCAGAAGACGAACTTATTTACCGAGAAAAGGATAAGTATTTTGATGTAGATATAAGAAAATCAAAACTCGGAAATTATATCTTTTTGGAAACAGCTGATCGTAATACTTCTGAGCTCAGGTATATCAATGCAAATAAACCCTACGATAGTTTTAAAATTTTCTGTAAGAGAGAAAAAAATCATTTTTACAGTGTAAAAGAATCAAAAAATGACTTTTATATCCTTAGTAATAAAGATGCTTTAAATAACAGATTGTTTAAGACTTCTAAAGATGATACCGGATATAAAAAATGGAAAGAAATAATTCCGGCAAGTAAGGATACTCTTTTAAAAAACTTTTATGTGTGTAAAAATTTTCTGGTATTAAGCGAGATATATAATGTGCAACGCAGTTTAAGAGTTGTTAATTTAAATATAAATGAAAGTAAAACTGTAAAAATTAATGAAGAGTATTATTCTTTAAACCTTCTTGAATATAATTATCATTCCGACAAATTGAAAATACGTGTTTCCACATTTATCAATCCACCAAGAACTTATGAGTATAATATGAGTTCAAAAACAATGACACTGTTAAAAGAAACAAAAATAAAGAATTTCTCGCCAAAAGATTATAAGGTTAAAAGAGTTTGGAGTACCGGTTTTGACGGAACAAAAATCCCTGTAACCTTGGTATATAAGAAGAAAATTTTAACAAACAGCCAAGGCTTAAAAATCAATCAAAAGTTTAAATATGACTGCAGCAACCCTCTTATAGTAGAAGCTTATGGTTCCTTTGGAAGTAATACTTTTCCGTATTTTGCACTTGATAAATTTTGTATTCTGGACAGAGGTTTTATTTATGCAATCGCACATGTCAGGGGAAGCACTGAAATGGGAAAAGCATGGCATGAAAACGGCCAATTGCTTAATAAAAAAAATACATTTGATGATTATATCTCTTGTGCAGAATTTTTAATCAATGAACATTATACCGACAGTAGTTTATTATTTGGTATAGGTGGCAGTGCAGGTGGAATGTTAATGGGAGTTGTCGCAAACAGAAAACCTGAATTATTCAGAGGAATCATTTTAGAATATCCCCAAGTTTGTCAATTAGATGCTTTAATGGATTCAACAACCATGAACCGACAGGAATTTGGAAATCCGGATAAAAAATCGAACTTTGAATATATATATTCATACTCACCGTATGAAAATATTGAAAGACAAAAATATCCTGCTATGCTTTTAGTATCCGGACTAAAAGACGAAAGGGTAAGGTATTGGCAACCGACAAAAATGATTGCAAGATTGCGAAAAAATAATTTGGGCACTTCGCCAATCTTATTAAAATCATACAATTCAGGTCATACCGGTCCAAGCGGGAAAAACGCATACTATCGAAGTATGGCTTTTGAATATTCCTTTTTTTTAAGTTTATTAGAATAAACAGATAAAGGTTTTAAAATAAGGTTTTTAAAATTGCTATTTATTCAGAATTCTGACTTTATACAGACACTATTTTATCTCAATCTCATCTCCCAAAAATTTTGGCTTGGTTCGCAGGATGTAAACATCCAATATTGCTTTTACTCGTGCCAAGCGCTCTCGTATGCGAGTTTTAATCCCGTTTTTTCCTGTTACAG
>JAUVIG010000075.1 GCA_030592825.1 Chlorobiota bacterium
AACGTCTGTCATGTTTATGTACCCACCAATGAGTATCAATCAGAATAACAACCAAATGTTCGTTCAAAACAACTTCCTTGGGTCCCGGACAAGCAGCATCAGGCATATAAGATTGTCCTTTATATTCTTTCTTGAGTTTATCTTCAATATCCTTAATCATTTCTTTTCCGGAAAAATGACCACTTGCCCATTCTTTTTCTCCGGGTGTAAATAACAAGGGATGTTTTTCAGCTAAAAATAAATCTTCCGGAAATATATTTTCTTCTGCATTAAAAATATTCCCGAGCATTAGTAAAGCAAGGTTTTCTGAATTATTTGATGCTTTTTGCCATTTTTCAAGTAATTCTTCATTGTCATGATTGTATTCTGAAGTATTGCCTGTGAATAAAATACTGTAAGAATTCGATTGCTGTGCATTTGACAGATTGATACTGATAACAGCCAATAAAAGAAAGCAGACTTGATTAATATATTTTAATTTAGGTTTCATTTTTTTTATTTCAAGATAAGATTTTAAGCTTAACCGCAATTCTGTTCTATATCATCGCCAACTTAATTTCCGACAATATTATTGAATATCAAAGCGATCATGGGATAATTTCAAATTTTCAGCATCTTCAATTTTTGGTAAAATTGTTTGTTTCTTTTTTTGAAATTTTTGCATTCTTCGTAATATTTTATCCAATGTTTTTACAGTCTTTTCGATATATGCTCCCTTATTCAACATCACACATTCAGTACGTTGAGCTAAAGCTGCATCTGTTATTTCTGATATGGTAGGAACTCCCTTTCTTGCCAAATTTTCCAACACTTGAGTTGCCCAAATAACCGGTAAATGTGCTGCTTCACTAATTCGCATAATCTCTTCCTGTATTGTGGCAAAATTTTTCCACCCTGTTTCTATAGCGAGGTCACCTCGGGCAATCATAACACCTAACGGAAAGGTTTGCATTCCGTGCATCAGTATTTCCGGAAGATTCTTAAATCCTTTACGCGTTTCAATTTTTAAGATTAGGCCCGGCTTTGAATCATACTTTTCAACTTCTTCCAGATACTCATTTACGTCACTTGCCTGATTAACAAATGAGAAATTTACAGCATCTGCATTGTTTGCGACAAAATCGAGGTCATATTTATCTTTTGCAGTTAAACCTCCGACTTTTAAGTTACTTTCCGGCAGGTTTATACCTTTATCTGCTTTTAATTTGCTTCCTGATTCTTTTGCATAGCTAATTCTAATATAAATTTCATCCGGATTTGCTTTTTCAATAAACCCTTCAATTTTGCCGTCATTCAAGAATACAGGTTCATTTATCTTTACATCATTAAATATTTCAGGTAAAGTACAAGAAATATGAGCATCATTAATAATTTTTCCTGCATTGTCATATAACGCCGGTTCACCCGGTTTCGGATCTTTGTGTAAAATTAATATATCTCCTTTATGAAGTGTAATAAATTGTTCTATAGGCATTAACTCTCCGACAAAGGTTTTTTCTTTTCCTGTTTTCTTAACTTTATTTAAAATCAATTCTGTTCCGGTTGTAATATAGGCAGAATCACTGCAAACTCCCCATCTTCCTTTGCCTTGCTTTTTTTCTGTAATAATTTTACATTTTTTATCTCGCGAGTCAATAAAACTTATTGTATTTCCGGCTTTGATTTTATCTGATAATAATTTATTGACAGGAAGTATGGCATCGGCAGAATTGTCCGGCGGCGGAATATCCGGAGCTGCAATCCATATTTTAGCAGGTTTAATAACTTTTCCGAGTTGATCACGTTCTTGCTTTATATGAATAAGTTTAGGTCCGGGCATCATTGAGCCTGTTCTTAACTTCGGTCCGCCGAGATCCATCATTACTTTGCATTTTTTTTTCAAAGCTTTATTTGCCCGATTAATATTCTCGATCATTTTTGACCATAGCTCAGGATTATCATGTGCACAGTTTATTCTTGCACTGTTCATCCCCAAACTAATTAACCGGTTTACCAATGAGTAGTCTTCTGCAGCAGAGGTCGGTAATGTTACCATAATTCGAGTTACTCTCTTTTTTGATTTGTATCCGAATAATTGTTTTGTATTTTTCCTGAGAAGTTTTTCGCTTTTTTTAATGGAAATAATGTTTTTTTGCTTTTCAATTACTTGATCTCCGCTTAAATGATTTATAATTGTTTTTATCGCCAAGAGGCTTTTCATGACATGTCCTTCAATATTTGCCATATCAGGCAAGCCCGTATATCTTAGCAGGTCTTGCAATTCATCAATATCAAAACTCCTGAAAGCAAGGTAATGTGTCAGATTCAAAGCACTTTCACGATACATCGGATGGACTTTCAAAATCAAGTCTTTATAGTTATTCTCAAGGACTTTTGCTTTATCTGTGATTTCTTCAATCCGGTTATTAAGCATTGATAATTTTTCTTGATTTTTCATCTGTTTATTATTTAACTTTATAATATCCAATATTTTGTTGATAATAATTGATTAAATTAATTTCCTCTGTTACAATTGGAGGAACACAAGCAAGAACGCAATTACAGAAACAACCAAACCAACCATGAAAACATTATAGGCCCACCTGAGCAATTTGTATTTTTTGGCAAGTACTTTTCCCAAATAATACTGATCCAAAGTCATTGTTGAATACAAATATTCATCGTCATTTATCATTTCTTTAATTACACGGTCATATTCATCTACATTCATCTTATGGAAATTTCCGAAAAATAACATATTCACTTTCTTTCGTTTAATGTCATCCAATGAAAACTTACCTTTAGAAATATTAGGACGAGTAGACAGTATGGCTAGAATGATTGTTGATAAACTAAAGACAATAAATAAAACTGTCGGCATAATAATAGCCGGTTCATCCCTGAAATTAGTTGCTAAAGCTGCTAAACCGAGAGAAATAATTATTCCGTTAAGTGAAATCAGAATATTCGATTTATTATCGGCAATTGAACTTAAGTTTATTTGGTTCCGAGCCGTAAGTTTAAACATAGAATCTACACCGCGAGAATATCTTTTTGCTTTTTCAGATTCACGCTTTTTTTTCTTTTTGCGTTTAATAAGACTGCTTTGTAAAATTTTAAGGTTTTTTTCCTTTATTTTTGTTATTTCTCCTTGGCAAAAATTTGTAAAAAATGAATGGTTTTTGAATAAAAGAACAGACTCTTTCTCAAATTCTGATCTTTTTAATTTTCTGATTCCTGCATTTTTTAATTCTTGTCTTAATTTTTCTGCATAATCAAAATAGTTCTCTGAACCCATATGCATAAAATCTGCATCACACAAAATCTCAGCAATTTTATTCGTAGGTTGATGAGGGAATGTAGTTGCTGTAATACATTCAGAAACGATATCCAATATGTCTTTATCAATATCTTTCTGTTTTAAAAAATTTACAGCTATTGCAACACTTTCTTTTTCATGTCCCTGATATTTTTTGATATATCCTGTATCGTGAAACCATGCACCGGTCAACAGAATATTCATTTCATCTTCATTCAGATTTTCTTTGCCTCCGATTAATTCAGCATTTTTTACTACCAGCTTAGTATGTTCAATAGTATGGTAAGTTAAATCTTCAGACGATTCTTTATTTATAAGATCACTGACATATTTTTCAATCTCTTTTAATAATTCTGAATTGATTCTCATAATTTCTTATTATTAAATGGTTAAATTTTTATTGTTTATAAACTTGTAAAGAGAAACCGGATTTTCACTACCTTTTATTTTTGATGATTCTAAGCGGACAAATCTACCTTTTGTTATATTATTTAATTGATTATGAACCTCCTCTGAGATTAGTAGTTTTGTTTTATATTTCTTATTCAACTGTTCAATTCGTGAAGCCATTATTACCACTTTGCCTGTTATTGAATATTGCTTACGTTTTGATGATCCGATGTTTCCTGTTACAGCTTCATCGTAATGAAGGCCGATACCGATACGGGTTTTCGGAATATTCCCTTTGTTAAATTCGACATTAATTTTTTCGATTATCTCCTGTGCAGCTTCTGCAGCATTTTGGCTGCTGTTACCTATTTTTACGGGAGCACCGAATGTAGCCATAAACCCGTCTCCGAGAAATTGATTGATCACTCCTTGATGAGATTCTATTATATTGATCATAAAACTAAACAGCGTATTCAAGTATGCAACAACCTCCTCGGGTTGATGTTTTTCAACAAAAGGAGTAAATTTTCGAATATCCAGAAACATAACGCAAACTTTTTTTCTTTTTCCTAAAAGTTCATTACGATTATTTAAAATATTGTCAGCAATTTGTGGTGATATTTGTTGGCCGAATAAATCAATTACCTCATTCTTTTCATTAATATTGCTCCAAGAAACTTTCATCTTCTTTTTAATAAGATCTGCAACAAAACCGGCTCCTATTCCGGCAATTATCATTATTAAACCCTGCCCCAAATATTGCATACCCGTCAGGTCAGGATAGGATATATCAACCGGCGTATTTGAAAAATAATTTGAATAATATACAGATATAAAAATGAATTCAATAGCAGCCAAAGTTCCGGTGAATAGAGATAATTTAAAATTCAGCCTGAGTGTTGAGAGTATAATAAAAATAAAATACGTTAATGTCGCAGGGGACTGCAGAATAACAATGTTTTGAGAATATTCAACGATAAAAATTAACAGAATGCTGAGTAAACTCACTTCTGAAAAGCTGTTTAAATATCTGAAAAATCGTGGATTTATAAAAATAAATTTACATTTTTTGCCCATTAAATAATGAATCAAAGATTCATAAATAATTATGACAGCTGTAAAAATTAAAATTGCATAAATAGAAATATGTGTGTTGAACATTTTAAGATATTCCTTACTATAAAAAAAGTATATAACTAACAGAAATATAGCTTCAAGTGCTAAAAGTCCAATCAAAATAACAGACTGTAAGCGTTCACTTTTAGAAATTTCTTTATTATAATGCTCTTCAACTGATATCATTTTATACAAATATTTTAACATTTAACTTATCGACTTGGGTTAGTTAATGCTCACTAAAGGTTGTGCTTTAAAAAAATGCAGTTTTTAGCTGCGTATTTTAAAAGACCATTTAATTTTTTACTAAATTATTCTGTTATTTCTATTATTCTTCAGACAATACAATAAATGTTAGTTAGTATTCACTCGCAAATAAAATACTATTTTTTATTCTGTGCAAATTTATTTTGACTTTTTTTGAAAAACAATAAGGACAAGTCTGCTGTCTTAATATATTGATGTTCACTTTACCGGATTTTTTGAGGTGATAATTAAAAAAAAATGTTACTTTGGTATGTTATAATATTGTAGCATTATTACATTTAATCATTCGTTAATTTTTCCACTAAATTAGTGGTAGTATAATATTTTTAGCCGGATCTATATCAATAAATATACTTTTTAACCTATAAAATTTAAAACTATGAAAATAATAAAACATTTTTTAGTCTTTGTATTAATATACGCTTCTCAATTTTCTAATGCTCAAGACATTGGTGAGATAAAAGCTTTATGCGCTGAATTAGAAACAAAGTTTTCGGTAAAAATATATATCGAATCTTTTCCCGTGACATCTTGGAAATTAGACTATCAACCGGCTGAACCGGAAGATTCCTCAAAACTCTATGCATACTTGCAACTGTTTGATGAAGAGTTCAGTAAATATCCGGTAAGTTTTCATAAAGCAACAAATTTAAAGAGTGTTGTATTTGTAAAGTCTCTCGGAATCAACGGACAATTAAGATCAGCAATTCCTGATTATCACAAAGAAATTCTATTATTAGATTTTATAAGAGGAGATTATAACAAAACTTACCAAAAACATGTAATTCATCACGAATATTACCACATGATAGAGGAAGAGTTTAACAATGATGCTTATTGGAAAGATCCGGAATGGAGCAGCTTAAACATTGCAGGAATAAAATACGGAAGCGGAGGAAGTTCTGTTTATGGTAATTCAAATGTTTATTCATATACACATCCCGAAAAGGGTTTTGTAAATCTTTACTCTATGTCGGCAATTGAAGAAGATAAGGCAGAAATGTTTGCTACCCTGTTTGTTAAAAGCGAATATAAAAAACTTATAAATTGGGCAAAAGAAGATAAGGTTTTGGAAAAGAAGAAAAATTATATGATCAACTTTTTATGTACAAAAGACAGTGATTTTAAACAAGATTATTGGATTGATTTGCATAAAAATCAGTAACAACTGAACAGCCTTATAAATTTATAATAATTTATACAATCAGCAGTTCTTAAAAACCTTAAAATTTCATAATTTCATAAATGTGAAACCTATCTTCAAAAATTAATTTTATAAAATAAACTCCTGTTCTGTAACGTTCTGTATTGTAAGAATATACGAAACAGTCATTATTAATAACAAACTTTTTAATGTCAGCAATTTGTCCGAGAGAGTTAATTATTTGGATTTCAATATTTTTTGAATTATAATTTGTAAATTCCATAAATAATTTATTTTGAACGGGATTCGGATAAATCTTAACGGAATTTTCATAAACCATAACAGAATCTTCATAAATATTAATTGTCGAAGTATAAGTTGATGATTCATCACAATAATTATTATTTGCAGTTAACACTACTTCATATTCTCCTGAAGCAGAATAAGTGTGTATCGGATTTTCAACAATATCAGAGGTATTATCACCAAAATCCCAATGATATGAATCTGCTGATAAAGAAGTATTGTTAAACGAAACAGTTGAATTTTCCTTATAATACTCGAATTCGGCATTAAACGGAGTAATTCCGGCTATCACTTTCACCCTTTCTCCTTGACATAAAAAAATTCCTTGTGCTGCATAATAAGGTGTACTTGAATAAAGTGTATCAGTAACAAAAGTATTTCCGGAAGCAATGTAATCTCCTCCGAATTCTGTATCAAACCAAAAAACAGAACCGTATGATGCTTGTGCAGTTAGTGTAACTTGTCCGAAATTACAAACAGAATCGGAACTTACTTCCGGAAGTCCGAAAACTACCTCTAAATATATTGAATCTGAATAAGATGATTCTCCGTAATAATTATAAGCATGTAATGTTACGTTGTAGTTGCCTGCTTCTGTAAATATGTGTTCAGGATTTTCAATTCTTGAATATTTCCCGTCACCAAAATCCCATAAAATACTGTCGTGGTTAATTGATGAATTATTTATAAAATTAATGGTTCCCGGACAGTATGCACTCATTTCGTATTCAAAATCAGCTTTTGGAGCAATACTATTGTTATCTCCCGGAGAACCTAACATATAACGGCTTGCTCGCCAGTTTTCCGGTAAATCGTTATTAAAGTTTTCTTCAATAAGTTCCAAAGTAAATCCGTTACCGTCAGGTTCAGAAGGCCATGGATATTCATCGTCATATTCAACAATATCAACAATATTCATTTTATCATCAAACAAACGAAGAAGTTCTCCGACATTGCTTAAGCCAAAATTAAAACTGTATATAAAATTGTCAACATTAGAATGTATTGACCGGAATAAATTTTTATCCCGCGAAAGAACCAAATACTTTCCGGCTTTAATAATAACTTCGTGTTGAATGGTGAAATAGTTATCGTTATTACTGTCAAAAAACGCCCACCCTGATATATTAATATCATTATCGCTTTTATTATAAATTTCTATCCAATCTCCGGAGTCATAAGAATCTGAAGAATTATAATTAATTTCGTTGATAATAATATAATTTTCCGGTGGGTTTATATAGTTATACAATGCCCCTATATCAGCAATAGTCCCGTTGGGGTCAAGCGGGCTGTCAGGGTCACCTGCATCAATACAAGGCGATGTTGCCTGCAATTCAAAATTATTTACCGATGCATTCACAAATTGCGGATTGCATAATAAGTTATTTTCTCCTTCTAATATCTGCGTATCTGATACAGAATATGAAATATTAATTGTTGAATATTCATCGTTGAAATACGGATTTAATGATGATTGAGAAAAAATGCAATTCACAATGTCTGCACTGCCGCCTCCGTTTTCGAAGTCTTTTTCAAAGCATGCTATTGAATACATGTTTCCGTAAAAAGTATTTCTGTCAAAATAAGCATATGAATTAAAATCCTTAATACCAACACCTTGTCCGCAATTAGCAATAACATTATTTTTAATAAATGCCGTTGAAGCCTGTCCGATTGAAATTCCTTTATCAAAGCAATTGAAAATAACATTATCCTCAATTAAAACATCTGTAGCATTTTCACCGAGATCAATGCCGTCGCTGTTTTCTCCGGTGAAATTATATATTTTATTAGCTCTGATTGCACAATTAGAAATATTATCAAAATCAATTGCATCAGCATCAATTGCGTTGCTGCCCTGTAAAATACAATTTTCTACAAGCGCTGAATCAGCATATTTAATATTTATTAAATCGCCTGCAATTTCGGAAAAAATTTGGCTGTTTTTTATGATAATTTCTCCGTATTCCGAATAAAAAGCTTGTATAATTCCTGAAGAAATATCTATTCCGTCAAGGGTAATATCGGAATTGTAAGAATTTATATTTGCAAAATATTTAATATAATCCTCTGCTTTTGAGGCTTTAATTATATTTACATTGTTTATTACAGATTCACCGGTTGTGTTTTCAAAACAAATTGCTCCCCACTTATCGGCTCCTGTATTGTAATTTGGTAAAATTTCAGCGGGGTTATCGGTCATACCGTTAATTTGCAGTTGTCCGTAAACATAAATACTTGCATCTGTTTGCATTCTTATTTCAACACCCTCTTCAACAGTTAATGTTGCATTTGGTTTTATAACAATATCTTTTACAGTTGAGTATGGCGAATTAGCTTGCGTTAAGGTATAATTTGTAAAAATTGTATCCGGTACAATACTTATATTATTGAGAGTAAATTCAACCAAAATTTCGGCATTTTCATTTAGAGTTATCAAAATTTCAGATGTATCAGCATTTACAATCCCTGTCCAACTGACAAATTCATATCCGACATCAGGAACTGCTTTTATTTTCACAGGAATTTCATTAAAATAACTACCTGTAAAATTATTATTTGAAATAAAAACATCTTCAATAAAAACCTTACCGTTTCCGTTTATATTAACTGTTAAATCCGACATCCCGTTAAGTTCAAAATATTCGTTTATGTGATTTCTTTGAAAACCTGTTCTTTCTTCGGCAAAAGTTAACATTGTATCAACATTGGCTTCCCATTCTTCATAAGTTTGCAGAGGAATTAAACCATAAGGGATTTCTGCGTCTTTCCATTTTTCAATATGCCTCGGCATCTCTGCCTGAATATTTGATTTTAAACTGTCAATATGATTATACATACTTTCAGAACTGAAAACATTGTTTAAACGAACTGCAAATTTTTGAATAAACATTCTTTTATACTCTTCATTTTCAAGTAGCTTTCTTAAAAAGAGAGTGCTTGGATAGTCATATTCTATTGCATCTTCCAGCAAATTAAAATCATTTCCACTCGGAAAGTAGGTACTTGGAAGACCAAGTCCGTAATCTAAGACGGTCATAACCCATCTCCATTTTTCGAAATATTGTCTTTTTCTCCAAAATCTGATATTATAATCAATCCAGTTTAAATTGTTATAATAAATCTCTGTTGTCTGATAATCAGTATATTCATCAATATCAATAAATTCTTTGGCTTTTTCAAAGTTTTCATCTACAGCAAGATCTTTTGTTGAGAAGAAATCATACATACGATAATATTCTAAACTATCACCTTCAAGAATTCCGGGTTCGTCAACCCACTCATATTTTAAATAGTCAATCTCATCTTCAAATACCTGATAATGATGTTCAAAGTAGTCACTGTTTAATTTTTCTCTGATATTATAAATTCCCCAATATTTTCCGTTTAAAAACATAAGAGCAGGCTGATATGCCTGACAATCAATATTTACATTATTAACAGCTAAACTGTGTCCGGCAGCATCTCTGAACATCGTTTTAATATTATCCGGAAATCCGGAATTTCTTAAATATATAGATTTGAATTTATGAATTCTTCTGTCTGTAAAAAAAGGATATTCGATAAAATCAGTACCGTATTTTCCTTTTGCATAAACAGTAAATGGTTTATTAGGGAAAAGATAAGCAGCATCTCCGGAAAGTCTTGCTCCCAAATTAATCTGTAATTCTCTTTCGTGTTGGTCTGAAAAATATTCAAAACTTATTGGAATTTCTCTGTCTTTTATTTCATTAATATATATACCCTTAACTTCATCAAATAATGTTTCAGGAAAAGCAGTAAATGAAATAACAGGTAGATTATTAGTTTCTTCATTAACAAAATATGTTTGCGTAATAATTTTGCTTTGTATTTTATCAACCTCAAAAACTGAAGAACGAATAACTGTGGTAGTATCAAAAGTAATTGTTGATGTATAAAGTTCTGAAGTACTTGCAGGTCGTGAACCGTCAGTTGTAAATCTTATTTCGGTTCCGAACGAAGATGTAATTTCAATATTTTGCTCGCCTGAATAAAAGCCTCCTTGAAGATTAAAAATCGGTTCTTCGGCATATATCACCGTTTGTACTCCTTGTGTTGTGTTAGAATTTTGTGGTGTTGGTTCACCATAAAAACACCAATTTTCACTGCCGTTGCTTTCCCTTCCGTACGAAATATCCTGATACTGATGTGAAAAAGATATTGTATCTGTTACTTGTCCCAAAGGATTATACAGCCCTATTTGTTCTCCGTTTTTACTGAGCTTAAAATTAGTGTGGTAAAAAGAAATACTTTTTTGAGATATCTTTTTATTCCTGTTTATAATCTTTCTTTTCAAAATATCCTTATTGTAAATTGAAATCGGAATATTATTAATATCTTGTTTTGAGAAATCAGAAGATTTTTTTTCGTGAGGATAATCATCGTATCCGTCAGCCCAAAAAATTAAATAAGCTTTTCCTTCAATTATTGTTCCTGACGGTATTTGCCATTTATTAAAATCTTCTAAATCGTCAGTTAAATAATAACCGCTTATATCAATTGCTGCATCACTGTCATTATATATTTCTATCCAATCAGAATAGTCATCATAATCTACTATATCGGCATAAATTGTAACATTTGAAGCCATAAACTCATTAATGTATAATTGAGCTTTTGCTGTAGTAAATATAAAAAAGCTAAGTGAAATGATGATAAAGGAATAAAGGGTTTTCATTATTATTTATTTTTATAAAATTAATACCATTTTTATAATTTAAAAAATTAATGATGTATTTTGATATTCCTTAAATCCGCAAGCGCGGCACGGATGATTTGAAAATGAATAACTTATGTCAAACACCTTTCACTTAAACAGGTGAACCGTGCCACGCTTTTTTCCTAAAAATTAGCGTCTTTTGTTGGCGTGTCATTTTTTCCACCGGATAAATCCGGTGGCTATTCTAAATTTTATCAAAGTCAAACTAAAATTCCTTTGCCGGTAAAAAATCCAAAGTTCTGCTTTGCATGTTTACTTTTACAGCTTTGGTTTATAATTCCAAACTTGAAATATCCTTGCGATTGTCAAATAATCTCAAAATTTCAACAGTGTTTTCTTTTTTTCGATAATATAAAGAATTTTGTTTGTTTACAACTGCTCTTCTGATATCAATTTTGAAGTTTGATTTTGGAAATGTTTTTGGGTTGTTTTTTATAAGAGTAATTATTTTATCAAGTTTCTTTAAAAATTTATTTAATTCTCTATGTGTCCAATTGTCTTCAAGAGAATTGATTACGTTTTCTAAATCAGCCTCTGCAATATTTGTCCAAACGATTTTATAACCACTTTTCATATTTCTTTTTTACTTCATCATGTGGTATAAGTTTTCCTTCTTCTGCATCTTTTAATCCTTGTTCAATTGCTTGTTTTTCGGCTTCGGATATTTCATTCCACCAATCCTTTGAACTTTTTAATCGAAAAGATTTTATTTTTTCAATGATTGACACATCATTTACAGATGTTAACCACCGAATTAGCTCTAATTTTTCTGCTTGAATATTCATACTTTTACTTTATACAAAGATACAACTTTTTCGGCACATTCTATAACTCCGCAGCCGGAACAAAATCCAAAGTCCGGCTTTGCATATTTACCTTAACAACTTGGATTTTTATGGAATCGCCGAGTTGGAATTTCTTATTACTTCGTTCACCGGTTATGCAATAATTTTTTTCGTCAAATACATAAAAG
>JAUVIG010000112.1 GCA_030592825.1 Chlorobiota bacterium
ATAAAGAATTAAAACCGCAAATATTAAAAGCTCATAATTCTGTTGTAAATTCTGTATTATTTTCCGAAGACGGTAAATCTTTTATATCTGCTTCAAATGACGGAACAGCCAGATTGTGGAATATAAGCAACGAATCAATAACTTCAAAATTAATTTTAAAAACCCCGAATCAAATATTAGATATTAAGATAAGCCCTGACGGAAAATACTATGCTGTTGGCACTGTTGACGGTGAAATTATAATTGTATCTGCTGAAAATATTGATAAACAAATTGTATTATCAAAAGCCGAGCATAAAAAAATTACGGCTTTATACTGGATTAATAATAATGAATTAATTGCCGGATATTCTTCAGGAAAAATAAGGTTAATTAAAGATGAAAAATTTACTGAAGAATTTTTTGCACATCAATCCGGTATTACTTCCCTTTACTATGATAAAAACTATCAAAGAATTATATCAGGAAGTTATGACGGAACCATAAAAATTTGGAATTACAATAATATCAAAATTGAACCAATTATTTTAATTAAGCATAATTCATGGGTATATTGTGTTACAGTTGATCCGGAAGGAAACAACTTGATTTCCGGAGGTGCAGATAAACATATTGTAATCACACCGGTATTTACTGATGAACTTATTGCAATCCTCAGGAAAAAAATTACAAAAAATATGACGAAGGAAGATTGGAACAGGTTTATCGGGAAAGATATTACATATAAATCTGCTTTACCTTAAATTTAGAAATTAAAAAGTATTATGAAGTATTTGAAAAATATCATTATTCTGATTATTATTTTTGCCGGAGAATCTGCCTATTCTCAAAATAATTGCGATTGGTCTTCATTAAATGATGCTGATAAAAATTATCAATCCGGCAATTTTGAAGAAACTGTCAATATAATAAATAAGTGTATAAATTCAGGTTTTAATGATCAACAAAAAGTTCAAGGATACAGATTATTGGCTAAAACATACTTAGCTTTGGATAATGACAGTATTGCAAATCGTTCCGTAAACGAACTGTTAATGATCAACCCAAAATTTCAACCGGATTATTTAACGGATCCTCCAAAATTCATTAAAATTATTGAAAAGATAAAAAAACTGAAAAGCTCATTGATTGTAACATCAGTTTCGAAAAAGGAAGAGAATATCTACGAAACTCCTGCTACCGCATTACTAATCAGCGAAAAACAATTAAAAAACAGAGGATATCTTGATTTGGAAGCTGTTTTGCATGATCTTCCGGGTTTTGATATATCAAGATCAAACGGAAATTTATATACACATGCCTATCAAAGAGGATATCGTTCAATTAATACTAACAGAACATTATTTCTGATTGACGGTGTTGAAGAAAATGATCTCTGGTCAGGTAATGTTTATTTATCAAGACAATACGCCTTGAGTAACATTAAAAACATAGAAGTTATATATGGTCCTGCTTCAACCATGTACGGCTCTAATGCCTTTTTGGGAGTTATGAATGTTATTACTAAAGAACCGTCAGATTTTATTCAGCCGGGAAAATTAGTTGGTATAGATGCACGTGTCGGATACGGATCATATAATACTAAGTTCTTTGACGGAACATTTGCTGCAAGATCAAAAAACAACAATATTGCTTTCTCATTAACAGGGCGAGTTTTTTTATCAGACGAACAAGATCTTTCAGGCTACTCCCAACACGATTATGCATCATATACATTTGATGAATTTGCCGATAATTACCACTCAGCACTTGACATAACTGACCCTGAAGCTGCTGCAAGTTTTTTCGATTCTTATCCTGATCCAAGTAATTTATATACCACTAATGCCGACAGTTCTCAAATCATTTTAACTGATGTTGGTATTCAGCAAGCCATCGACTACGATAATACAATTTATGATAATGTAAGTTTTCAAGATAAAACAGAAGCATATTCAATTGATGCTAAATTAAAGATATATGATTTCTTAATAGGATGGAGCGGATGGAATAAAGCAGAAGGTACGGGAGGACAATATACCGATTTGATATATTTAACAGCCAATGAAGGAGGAACATGGAGGCCTGCACATAATTATATCTATACAAAATTTGATAAAGATATTAATTCAAAACTTAATATCAGCAACTTTATAAGGTACAAAGTGCATGACTTTAGTCAGAGTAACGGAGTAGTTATACAACCGGCAAGATATTTTCTCGGAAATTATAATTTGGAAGATCTTGTAAACGGTGCTGTTCCTTCCTACGTAAATGTTTATTTATTCCAAAAATCCAATCAATTAAGAGAAGAGTTTAAAACACTTTATCAACCTGCAAATTGGATTGATATTGTTGCCGGTTTTGAAGCACGATTCAGTTCAATTCAAGGTGACTATAATAAAATAGCGATGGTTGACAGTGCAGAAGAACAAGGCTCGGCAGGAACTGAAATACCCGGAGGAAATCAATTCTTTTCCAGAGATTTAGGTGTATATGTACAAACCGGTTTGAGTATTATAAATAATTTAAAAATTACACTGGGTATTCGATATGATAACAATTTAGTAAGACAAACAGAAGGATACGGAAATGCCTTTAATCCAAGATTTGCATTAGTTTACACACCCGGAAGTTTTATTTTTAAAGGAATTTATGCAGAAGCTTTTAAAGATGCAACGAACAGAGAGAAATATTCTACAACTGAAGAAAAAAGAGAGTTCTCAAACCCATTATTAGAACCTGAAAAAGTAAAAAATTATGAATTCGTTCTCGGAAAAAGTTTTCTTGACAGAAAATTAATGCTTAATGCATCCGCTTACTATTCTCAATACAGTAATATTATTCAAGAAGTACAAGTCAGAAAAGAAGACGGAACTTATACTAATCAAAATCAAGCAGTAGGAAAAGCAGAGATATACGGAATTAATGCATTTGCCGATTATACTTTTGGTGATCTTACTGCATATGCAAATTACACATATACCGAACCGTTTGCCATTGATCCTAAAGACAGTGAAGGAAATATCCAAACTGACAGTCTGGATAATGAATACCATGAATTAAGAATTAGTGATATTGCAGGACATCAAATAAATGCAGGTGTAAATTATTTATTTAAAGATGTACTTAATTTTAATATCAGAACAAATTTTGTCGGACAAAGATTAACGGGATATAATACCACTATTCCTTCAAATCCGGAAACTTTTGATCCTTATGTGATTTTTAACGGTGCTATAAGTTATTCACCTAAAAAAACGGGATTAACTGTTCAACTGACTGCATTTAACATATTAGATAAAGAATACTTTTCACCGGGTTTAGATTACGCAACGGGCGACTTGGCATCACAACTTATACAAAACAAAAGAAACATGTACTTGAGTTTAATTTATGAATTCTAATACAAATAATAATATGAACTAAACAAAAAAAAATGGACAGAATAGCTGAATCTTTAAAACGTAAACGAATTGTTTTTTGGGAAGAAGTTGCCAGAGACGGAGCTCAAGCAAAGACAATTATGTCTGCTGATCAACGTATTGATATTGCCCGTATGCACGGAAATATGTTTAATGAGAACGGACCGGATCATCTCGTTTTTGCAGTAGGGTTTGTATCAATTGCTAAAGAAGAAGCAGAAATAATACGTAAAGTTGCAGATAATGTTGATAATTGCTACCTTGCTGTTAATTGCAGAAGTTCTGAAAAAGAAATTGATGACAGTTACGAAGCAATCAAAAAAGCAAAATACGGTCGCGTTGCATACGTTCTGCCTGCTTCTGAACGATTATGCAGATTAATGCTTCATAAAAGTCAAACTGAAGTATCAAAAAAGGGAATTGAAATTGCTAAATATGCCTTAGATAAATGTCAAGGTATTCCTGTTGATATTCAATTAGCCGGTGCTTTTGACGCTGATCCGTTATTCATTGCAGACATGGCTTCTGCTCTAAGTGAACAAGGTATAGCAACTGTAGGCATGGGTGATACAAGAGGTCGTGTTTACCCGAAAGAAATTGCGAGATTTATAGATACCTTATTGCAAAAAGCAGACGAAAATATTCTTTTCTCAGTTCATCTTCACGATGATATGGGTTTTGCTCTTGTTAATAATTTGGCTGCTATCAGAAGAGGAATTATGATGCCCTCAACATCATGGCTTGGTATTGCCGAGAGAAACGGTTTACTGAGAACCGAACTGCTGACTGTACATTTGGGCTATGAAACTGAAAAGACAGGAAATAAATTAGATATTGACGGTGAGGGATTATTCCTTTCTCCGCCGAGGCTTAAAATGTTAAAAAAAATTGCTGAAAAAGTTTGTGAATATACAGGAATAAGTTTAAAAACGACAGACCCTATAGTGGGTCTCGGGGTAAATTCAATCTCAACCGGAACACCTTTTGTTGACCATGTAAGTTTTCAACCGTTTGATCCTGAAGTTGTGCTCGGTATACCTCAAACTATTTTTGTTACACAATTAGCCAGCAGAAGAGTTATAAAAGAAGTAAGTAAGCGTATGGGTTATAACTTAACTGAAGATCAAATAACTGAAATTTTACCTGTTGTAAAAGCAAAAGCGTATGAAACAGGAAGATCTGTTTATCCTGAAAATGAATTAAAAGAACTGTTTGATAAAATTATAAAATAAACTTGTGAAAAGACTGTTTACAATTTCATTTATAATTCTTTTACTGAATAATGCTTCATATTCTCAAGATGAATTTGAAATGTGGTATAAATTATCTCCTGAGATACGTTTGAATATAAAATATACACCTTGGGAATTCAGATTGAGGCCTGATGATCATATTATTCTTCCAAAATATTACAGCCAATACATCGGCCAAAATCATATCGGCAGAACAGATGTAATGCTGGGTGCTAATATATGGAAATTTAAGTTATTCAGCTATTCAAAATTTGATTACTTGGGAAGTATGTGGACAGGTGCCAGGTTTGACTTTAATACATCTTTATTCAATAAAAAATTATTGATTAATATTCAGGAACGTTTATTTTTCGGATTGAATGAAGAATCTGATAATCATTATTATTTAGTTCAGTTCATAAGATATAAAGTAGCAAAAAAGATACAGGCGGGTGTTTTAAGTTACGGAAAATGGAAATATGCTTGGCCTTATGAAACCGATGAAGAAAAAATCCCTTTCAATTCTCAACATTGGTTTATAGGTCCGACTGCAAATTTTGTATTACCGTATAACTTTAATATTCATGTTGCTTTAACAAAAAGCATTTTTTATGAAAGAACATATATGACATTTATAAGATTAGGTTACAGAATTTATATTGAACGTAAAAATAAAAAAGAAGAGTATTACTTTTTTCATTAAAATTAAAGCAGAACCAAAAAAAATAAATTGTGTCAAGTAAATCAACAATATTTAATATTTTAAACATCAAAAAAGGTGAAGGAACAATTATTATGCTTCCTGTAATCTATTCTTTTTTTGCCGGAGCTGCTTTGGCATTTTTTGTAACAAGTGCTACTTCATTGTTTTTGAGCAGTTTTGAAAGAGAAATGCTTCCATTAGCGTTTATTGCTGCCGGTATTATGGTTTGGTTATCAGGTTTGCTGTTTTCAAGGTATCAAAAAAGAATAAAATTTACAAAAATACTTACAGGCAGCATTTTGTTTTTATTACTGTCGGTATTATTGTTTTTATTTTTTTATATAAGCACTACTTCAATTATTGCCATATTTCTTTTATATGCATGGATAAGGGTCTTTTCATATATTCATGCCATAACTTTTTGGGGATTAGCCGGAAGGTTATTTAGTTTAAGACAAGGCAAACGAGTTTTCGGACTGATAACAGGAGGTGAAGTATTTGCAAGTATTTTAAGTTTCTTCTCTGTTCCGTTTCTGTTAAAGATAATTGATACGGAAGATTTGTTGTTCATATCGGGAGCAACATTATTAATTGCTTTTTTAATCTTATTATTTATTGTAAAAAAATACAATTTAAAACTTACAGAAATTAAACCCCGTATTAAGCAAGAAACCACAGAAAGAAAAAAGAAAACAGGATTCTTTTCAAGTAGATATTACAAGCTGTTTTTCTTAATAGCTTTTCTGCCGATTTTTGCCCAATTCTTTGTTGACTTTATCTTCCAAGCTCAAGCAAAAATAGAATTCCCTGAGAGAGAGTCTCTTACAGCATTCGTAGGATTATTCTTCGGGCTTAGTGCAGTTGTTGAATTTATTCTGAAAACTTTCATTTCAGGGCGATTAATGAATAAATACGGCATGAAGTTAGGCTTACTGGCATTTCCCGTAATGTTAGCATTCAGTTTTGTACTTGCCTCAGCATTTGGGTTATTCTATGGTGCCGTTACACTTTTCTTCTCATTTGTCAGTCTGGGAAGATTATTTACAAGGGCTGTAAGAACATCGTTTAACGACCCGGCTACACAAATCTTATACCAACCTTTACCGCCTGAAGATCTTATTGAATTTCAAATCAAAGTAGAAAGCGGGCAAAAAGCATATGCAAGTATAGCTGCCGGTATAATTTTATTTGCGTTTACAAAAATATCCGGGTTCTCATTAGTTTACTTTTCAATATTCCTTTTAGTGTTTATAGTTATTTGGTACAAAAGCGGTATTGACATATACAAAGAATACAAACAAATACTGCAATCTGTTCTAATGCAGAAATCAAAGAAGCTGAAAAAATCAGTTAATCAAGAAATTTTTGAATTGATTAAAACTAAAGCTGAAACAATTAATGAAAAAAGTAAAAATATATTAGAACATTTATGCAAAGCTGTTTTCCCATACAGAAAAAATTTAATTTTTGCAACCGAAAAAAAACCTGCCAAAAAACTAAAAATAAGAGAAGTTATTGATTTAGCAAATTCTGAAAATTATAAAGACAGGGAGAAAGCAGCAGAACTATTTGCCGATTATAACATCTATAAAACAGAAATTTTCTTAACAAAATTATTGAATGATGTTAATTTTGATGTTAGAACAGCAGCAATTTTAACAGCAGGAAAATTAAGAGAGCCTGAGTTATTCAATTATCTTTTTGCCAATCTGCGTATTAATGAATACCATGATGCAACATTTTCCGCAATAATAAATATCGGGAAAACAATCGTACCCGGTTTGAGTAATTTCTTCTATAAAATTGAACATATACCGGATATACAATTATCTGTTATAAAAATGATTGAGATTATCGGAGGAGATAATGCAATTGACTTTTTACAATCAAATATCAGCTATACTAATAAGGTCGTCAGTAACAGAATTATAAAAGCCCTCAGCAACTTATCGTACCAAGCAAAACGTGCAGATCTTTCAAGTTTATCAATTAAGTTAGAAGAAGGAATTGAAGATTATGTTTATGCTTCCGGATGTTTGTTTGATTTTATTGATATTAATGAAGAAGAAGATATTAAGAGAGCAATCATGCATGAAAAAAGTGATAAAAAAAATAAAATATTTACAATACTTTCAATTTTATACGATTCTAAAGCCATTGAACTCATTAAATCTAATCTTGAAAGTAAAGACCCGGATTCTCGCGGATTTGCACTTGAAATTGCCGATACTGTTGTATCTGAATTACATAAAGAATTGTTATTCCCTGTATTTGAGAATCTTTCAGATTATGAAATCATTAATAAATACAAATATATTTTCCCACAAGAGAAACTATCTGTAAAAGACAGATTAATTGATATTATTAATTCTGAAAATTCTGTAACCGGAATATATACTAAAACAATTGCTGTTAACCTTTTAAGAAATTATGATTCCGATGATATTTATCCGATTCTTAAGACAAATATTATTCATCCGAATATCTTGATAAGAGAAACATCTGCCGTAACCTTGTTTTATAAAGATCCGGAAATGTTTGACAAACAAACAAAAATTCTGAAAAATAAAATAAAAAATTTAACCGAACTTACAAACAGGATTAAAATTAAAAAAGACCGACAAAGTTTATTGATTTTAGAAAAATTAAAACTATTAAGATCATTATACCTGTTTTCTGATTTAGGATATCTTAAGTTAACCAAATTAGCGGTAAACTCTGAAGAATTAGTTATTAAACCCGGAGAATCTCTTATATTGGATAAAAACGAAAAAAATTATATTTTTATTTGTATCTCCGGTTTACTTATTGACAAAAATAATAATAAAAAGATTGAATCCGGAGAAATAATAAGTTTATACAGTTACAAAGATGATAACATAAAATATACTTATTTGGCTGAAGAACCAACTCTTATTTTAAAAGGAAAAATTTATTTACTGAATAATTTATTTGCCGAAAATTTAGAATTTGCAAGTAAATTAACAGAGAAAATAACATAAACCCGTAAACGGCAAAGCCTGCACCGAATTTATTTCGGTATTTAAAAAATAATTTTAAAAAATGAAAGGCAATTGACAAACCAAAGTATTTATAAAAGATGATGATATAAAATTATACAAGATAATAATATTTAAAAACTATAAAATGTATTTTAAATCTGTTTGCAAAATAAGTTTGATATTAACAGTAATTCTGTCTGTTAATAATCTTTACAGCCAAAACTTTAATAAATATAAAGGACTTCCGTTTATTAGAAATTACACCACCGAGGAGTACAACGCCCATGAGCAAAACTTTGATATTATTCAAGATACGGCAGGCATTATGTATTTTGCAAATTTTGCCGGCATATTGAAATTTGACGGAACAAAGTGGAGTAAAACAGTTACTTCTTCAGGAATGCGTGTATTGTCTCTTGATATTGATAAAAACGGAAGAGTATATGCCGGAGGATTATCAGACTTTGGTTATATAGAACAAACAGTTACAGGTAAAACAAAATACATTTCTCTGATTGACTCTTTAAATGAAGATGTAGGGATGATTTTTAAAGTATTATGCGGAAAAGAAGCTACTTGGTTTATTTCAGAAAAATCAATTTACACTTATGACGGAACAAAAATTTCAAAACAAAATTTTGAAAACAAAGCTCTTTCAGCATTATTAGTATCTAAAGAATCAGACAGCGATAATATTTACATTTTTTTTGAAAAGGGTTTTAAAAACCAAAATCTTACTCAAAACGGATTAACACTTTTTAAGAACAAAAAATTTATTAGAATAAAAGACAAGTCAAATTCACAATTAGTTGATGTACAGACCATATTTAATAATCCGAATAATGAATCATTAATATTAGGAACATCAAAACAAGGATTATTTTTATTAAAGAATAATGTTATAACTGATTTTGATGTTGATATAAACAACTTCATAAAAGCACACGGACATACTTGCGGAGACCAAATCACAGAAACAACATTTGCTCTGGGAACTTTTACCGGAGGTATTATAATTTCAGATAATAATGGGAAAACTTTACAAATAATTGATAAAAATTCATTATTACAAGATGAGTCCGTTAATGCACTTTTTATTGACAGAAATAATTCATTATGGATTGCAACTAATAACGGTATCTCTAAAGTTGAAATTAACTGGAATCTTTCCTATATTGATAATATTAATACAGGACTTGAAGGTAAAGTACAAGATATTAAGGAATATAAGGGTAATATGTATTTTGCAACCGATAACGGACTGTTTTATCTGGAAGGCTCTTTTATTAAAAAAGTAAAAGATTTAGATTTTGCTTGTTGGGATATTGAAATAATTAATAATACAATGATCACGGCAA
>JAUVIG010000146.1 GCA_030592825.1 Chlorobiota bacterium
ATTGTGCATTGATATTTTTAATAGAAATCGGGATTAAAATAAATGCAAATAGTTTAATATAAAAAGCATTTTCAGGTTTATTAAAGATATTTCCGGCGATAAAATCAGGGAAAAAGAAAAATAATAACGATAGTATAATTCCCGGAACGAAAATAATTTGTATTGCCTGATAATAATATGATTTTATCTTGCCGAATTCTTTTTTTGCTCTGAATTTTGAAACAAATCTTAAAGTAGTAATTGGTATTCCGACAGAAATAAAAGCTCCGGTGAGTGTTAAAATTGAAATGATATATGAAAATATGCCAAGTGCAGAAGAACCGAAATATTTTGAAATAATAATAATATTTACATAGCCAAAAGCCATTCCGGCAAGTTTCATTATTAAAAAAACTGTACGTCCTCTTGCTAATTTACTTTTGGAATATTTTTGTATCTTTTTTTTTATTTGCATTATATAAAATCATCAATATTTAATCATCAATAACAAATTATTAGTATCCTGTTCTTCTGAAAATTGCATTAATTGTTTTTAGTATTAAAATCAAATCAAATTTTAACGACCAATTGTCAATATATTGCAAATCCATTTTCATCCAGTCTTCAAAGCTTATTTCATTCCTGCCTGATACTTGCCAAATACATGTAATGCCCGGTTTCATTGAAAGTCGTCTTAATTGATGTCGTTCATATTGTTCTGTTTCTTCTTTTACCGGTGGTCGAGGTCCTACTATTGACATGTCACCTGATAAAACATTAAAAAATTGCGGAAATTCATCTAAACTTGTCTTTCGCAAAAAAGCACCGAAACGAGTTATCCGCGGGTCGTTCTTTATTTTAAATACAGGTCCGTCTGCTTCATTTTTGTCTTGTAGGTTTTGTTTTAGTTCATCTGCATTTTTTACCATTGTACGGAATTTATACATAGCAAACATCCTGCCTCGAAGTCCTACTCTTTTTTGTTTAAAGAAAACAGGCCCTTTTGATTCGATTTTTATTATAATACATATTGTGATTAAGAACGGGGAAAAAAGTAAGAGAGCGAAAAATGAAATAATATAATCCAAAACAGTTTTTACAGTTAACGCAAAATAATCGGTTGGAGTAGTTGAAAAAGACATAACGGGAGTTTCCTCAAAATAGTTAACATGAGATTTTGATGCTATAAGGCTGAAAAATTCTGATTGCATTTGCAAAGTAACACCAATCTCTTCACACGAATATATCAGATTTCGTACTTCGTGTGTATTTATTTCATTCTTGCAATATATAATTTCATCTATTGCATTTTTTTCAATAATTTTATCTATGTCAGTGGTGTTATTTTGAATTTTGTAATATTCACAGTATTTTTTTGTTATTATTTCAGAATCTGAAATAATTGAGAATATTTTATATCCCCATTGTTTGCCGTGAATAATTTTTTCAATAAATTTAACTGAAGTTTCATCAGCAATCAAAATAACATTCTTAATATTTTTGCCTTTAATTGCTTTTCTCTTAACAATCTTATATAAAAAAACTTTTGCAGTAAAAAGAAATAAAAAATTTGTAATACCGAAAATTAAAATCGCTATACGGCTGATATTATCAAGTTTAAAAAGAAATATTGAAATAAAAAGTATGGAAACTCCTATGGTAATGATGATTCCGTATTCAATCAACACAATGGAATATGCTTTTACTCTTTGTCCGCTTTGCAGATTTATTACTTTAACCAAAATAAACCAAACAGGAATTATTAATAAGCCGAGAGTAAGATATTGTTCCGGATACATTAATGATTTTGCAACAGTAAATACTCGTATGTAATATGCTAAAACAAAAGCAAATAAGGATATTATTACATCAAAAAATCCTAATACGTTATGATATAGTCTTTCGTTTTCTTTTAACATAATTACAAAAGTAAGCCATTACTGAAAATAATAAACAAATATGTTGTGGATATTTTTGTTTATATTTAAAATTGTTCCTGTTACATTGTTGAATTGTTTCATTGTTAAATTGCTAAAAAACAGCAATGAAACAATTTAGCAATACTGAAACAAGTTCAGCACAAGTTTTGATACTTTATTAATACCCGACAATGTCGGCTTTTTTTCGGAAATTTCCTAAAAAATAATATTATTATTTCTGTAAATTGATATATTTTTCAAAGACTGAATAATATTCGTTTATTATCTTTTGAATTCCGTAGTTATCTTTTATCTCTTTCTTATTTATTTCAATTTTGTTATTATAATCTTTTTTTTGTATGCCGGAATTTAACAATTCGACAATTTCATCACTATTATTAAAATAAAAAGCATTTTCTTTTAATACATCTTTGTTAAAAGGATTGTTATGAGCCGTTATTAAAGCACAACTCGCCATCGCTTCCAACAGCGAAGGATTGGTTCCTCCGGCTGAATGCCCGTGAAAATATATGTTTGAAAAGAAACGTAAATTATTAAGAATTTGAATATCATAAACAGCATTTAAGAAAACTATTCTTCTGTCATTATATTTTTTTCGCAAAAATTTACCGTATTTATTTTCATGGTTTCCTATAATTAATAACGGAAAATCAGTATCTGATGCAACAGTTCCTTGAATAATTGTTTCAATATTATTATCTTCCTGTAAACGAGCAATAAGCATATTATATTTATAAGGTTCAAGCTCATATTTTGATAATATATCTTGATTAGGATTTTCAAAAATCTCTGCCGGATATGCAGAATAATAGGTATCTTTTTTGTAATTTTTAATATAATAATCTCTTATTGCTCTTGAATCGGCAATTAGGGCATGATTACTTTTTACGGCAAGTCTTTCGGCAAATTTCAAAAATCTTTTTACAAGTTTAGGATATTTAGCCCTTTCCCATTCCATACCGTCAGGATTACAAATCCTAATGCCTTTACGGGGCAATAAAAAATGCCAAACAGAATTTGTTGTATAACCAAGCTGCAGAATAATATCGAAATTTCTTTTTCGGCTGTCAATTATGCAATTGAAATCATAAATAAATTGCCCTGACAATCCTATTAAATATTCCGGGTCGTATTTGTGAATGATATTAACACCTTCCCATTGATGTTCTCTATAGGGATGATTATGAGAATTATAAACATAAACATCACATCCTTTTTCAAGCAGACCCTTTGAGAGATATTGTGCAAATTGCTCAAATCCTCCGTAATTGTTGGGGATGCCTCTTGTTCCTAATATGCCGATTTTCAGACTCGGTACTATCATTATTTTAGTGGTAATTATTTTGAAATAAAATTGCAAAATTTGTTATATAATTTGTCAAATGCTCCAATGCTTCAATGAGTTAATGCTTCAATATTCAGCATAATAAAATACAACTTAATTACTGAAAGATAAGTTTTAGGACATGAGAAAAGATAAATTCCCATTTATTACTTCACATGCCCTTATTAAAAATGATAAAATAATCAAATAATTTATCATATTGTGTTGTATTACAGCATTAAAGCATTTAATTATTGAAGCATTATTTAATCCGGTTCCTTAAAATAACAGTAGAACCAATTTTAAAATCTTGCTTTGTTTCTAATTTATTTTCAACCTTTTAAACAACTTTTTCGGATTGAATATTATTGACAGAAACAAATATAAATATTTTAATATTTTCTGCTTATTTAACATTGATTTTCTATAGAAAAACAAATATTTATAATAAAAATAAATTCTTATTGAACTTGTTTAGTATTAAATATTTTATCTCTGTGTGAAAATATTTTTTTAATTGAACCAATATTAATATTACTGACAACACTGCTCGGATGAATTCTCATTAAATTAACCGGTTCTTTCAGTGCTGCAAAACGACACTCTTTTTTTGCAAGACCGGCAAAAAATACATAATCTTGTCCGGGTGCAATTTGGATATAATCCGGTTTTTGCAGGACTTCTGTTTTTGCAAGTATTGTAGGTTGCAAAACACCGTTCTCGCCTTTATAAAAAGTTTTAAAGATATCCTTATGAGTTGTCGGAAAGTTTGAGTTATTTAATTTTTTTCCGGTTTCTGAATTAAAATAAGTAACATTACCTCCGAGTATATCAATTTCGGGCTTGTTTTCTAAAAAAGAATATTGTTTTTCAATTCTGTTTGGTAAAAGAATGTCGTCCGGATCAATAATTAAAGTGTATTTGCATTCACATCTTTTTTTTCCGTAATTTAATGCAGCTGCTCTGCCTTTATTTTCATCGAATGCAAACAATTTAATGTTTGCCTGTTTTTCAAATTGTTTTATTATTTCCGTTGAATTATCTGTTGAACCGTCATCTACAATTATAATTTCTTTCGGTTTAACGGTTGAATTAATAATACTTTCAAAAAACTCTTTAAGAAATTTTCCGTTATTATAGTTCGTTGTAAGAAGAGAAACATCAACTTCTTTTTTCATATGTTTATTTTATATAGCATGCAGATTATTGACCAATATTTAGTATAGACCGGCGGCAATGGTTTGTGAGCTTGTGAAAAATGGTCTGTGCAAGCTCGCAAGTTACTGATAATAACCGCAATGATAACGGTATTTTTATTCATTGTCTAATATTTCCTGAATTTTCTGTTTAAATTTTTTCTTGTCTGGTAAATAAAGTTGATATTTTGATACAAATAAATTACTTGTCATGCCATACATTGCATAATTTATCATAATTTCTTCCTTTTCTTTCGTTAAAACTATTCCTATCGGTTCGTTATCATCTTTTCTGTTTTCTTCGGCTGAAAAATATCCAAGATACATGTTCATTTGTCCTAAGTCGTTATGTTCAACTTCACCTATTTTTAAGTCAATCAGAACGTAACATTTTAAAACTATGTGGTAAAATACTAAATCAACTCTATAATTTTTATTGTTTAATGTCATCCTAAATTGTCTCCCTACAAATGCAAATCCTTTTCCGAGTTCAAGAAGAAAACTTTGTAAATTATCAATTATTCGTTGTTCAAGTTCGCTTTCTGAATATTGGTATTGTTCAGGGAAACCTAAGAAATCAAGAACTTGCGTTTTTATTATATCGCTTTCTTTTTCTATAATTTGACCTTTCTTTGCAAGTTCTAATATCCCTTTTTTATTTTTACTCAATGCCAATCTGTGAAATAATGATTTTTTCTTTTGGCGTTTTAATTCTCTTACAGACCAATTTTCATGTATTGTTTGTTGCTGGTAAAAATTCCGCTCCAAATCATCATCAAGTTTTAGTAACTCAAAATAATGAGACCAAAAAGGCTTTTTAGATACTAATTCAAACTTAGGATATTTAACGTAAAACAATCTCATATATATCAAGTTACTCTTACTAAAACCTTTGCCATGTTTTAATTTTAAATCACTTGATAATTGTAAAATAAGTTTATCTCCATAGTCGGCTTTTATTTTACCTTTCTGTTCGTATTCTATAATGTAACTGCCAATATTCCAATATGCTTTTACCAATTCAATATTTACTTCTGTTATTGCATTTTCCTTTGCTTGGATATAAGTACTTCCAATTTTAGAAAGCAGCTTATTATAGCTTTTATTAATTATTAATCCACTCATTTTAAAGACTTTCAAAAAGGTGAGACGGTGTCTCACCTTTTGTTATGCAAATTTTATTGTTAATTATTGATTTCAAAGATTATATTTCTTATTTTGTTAGAAATTATTTTTTTTGACTCATCATCAGATAAGTATTGTTTATCAAAATATGTAACTTTCCATTCATTAAAATCTATTGCAGGATTTAAGTTATTTTTTTTTATTCCGGTATTAAATAATTTGATAATTTTATCATTTTCACTATCAAGAGCTACGCATATTGGGTTGCCGCTGTTTTCCCAATAATCAAACCATATCCCAAAAAATAGTTCGTCATCATTTTCGGTTAATGTTAGATAAAAACCATATTCTTCAAAACATTTCTTTTTTGTCCAACGTATCTTATAATCTGATTTTTCAAATTCAGAATATTGTATGTTTATTATTTCTATAGTTTTTTTTAGACTTTCCGGGTATTCTTTTCCGAACATAGTTGTAATATTTAAAGGGTTTAAGAAAATAGGTGTTAATTGAAACCAATCATATATAAAATGTATATATTCTGCAAATAAAGGTGAAAGTAAATCAAATTCCTTTCTTTTTATTAATTTTGCTATATCTTTCCAGTAGATTATCGTTTCTGTATGAATTTTATTGCTTTTTGATTTGATATGTTCAAGTCTTTTCTTATACTCGTCAAGATGTTCATAATCTTCGGGGCAAATTAAAATCAAGGCTTTATATTTTGCAGAACTTTCTGTCAAATATTTATAATAACCTTCTGGTTGATTTTCTGTTAAATTTCTATTATACCATGATTTAATTTCAAATAATATTTCTGTTTCATCAGATAGTAAGGCAATATCGGGTCTTCCAAATTTCCCGGTATTAAATTCTGTTTCAAAGTTTTCAAAATTTATCTTTCTTTTGTTAAAATTAAATTTTATCAAATCAAGAAAGGCATATCTAAAAGGTTTAAATCTAAGAAAACTATAAAACAATTGTGTAAAATTTGGCTCTGTTTTTACTATACCATCAAAAATAGTTATGTCATGTTTCATATTTTTTCATTAGTTTTTGTAGTAATATATTTTGCGTTTTTTTGATTTACGCTAACTTTTGTCTATCAGTATTAAGATATAGATTGTTTCATCAGAAAATATATCTTGTAAGTTTAGATTTCAATAAAAGCAATATCATTTTAATATGAAGCGATTTTGCTTTGTTACAACTTTTTATCCATCTGTTAAATATTACTTTTTCAAGAACCTTTTGGTCATATATTTGCAATATTTTGTTTTGATTTGCGATTTTCAATAACCATTGTTCAACTCCTTTCAATTCTTTAATTGTATTGATTTTTTTTTGATTTTTAATCAAATAATGTAAGTCTAATTCTTTTTCAGTTGGATTTATTTGAAGATAATTAAAAATATATTTAAAAAGTTTCTTTGAGTTTTTTATATGCTTTTCGCTTCCCGTATTTGAAACTCCGCCGGTATGTACTCGGTAGTATAAAAGATATTTTTGAATATTTGCTGCTTTACTTTTTAAAGATACATCAAACCACATTTTTGAATCTTCAACAATATCAAAACCTTCGGAATAGCCTGCCTCCGGAATTACATTTTTTCTTATAACTACCGTTGATTGCACAAAATAGTTACGAAAAAGCATTATTGCCGGAATAAATTTCGATTTTGCTTTAAGTTTCCATTTGTTTTTCAGAACAGTTCCGTTTTCATCAATATGTTTTACCCAAGAGCCAACCATTCCTATATCAGGATTATCTTTCAAAAAATTGATTTGGTCTTCAAATTTATCTGGAAATGCTGTATCATCAGAATCAAACATCCCCACATATTTTCCTTTTGCAACCGAAAGTCCTTTATTTCTTGAGTAAACAATGCCCCTGTTTTGCTCATTGTTAATCAGAATAATTCTTTCATCTTTGAAACTCTTAATTATTTCTTCGGTTTTATCGGTTGAACCGTCATTTACAATAATGAACTCAAAATCAGAAAAAGTTTGCGATATAATACTCTTTACTGAAGCTGTGATATACCTTTCTCTGTTATAAACCGGCATTATAATGCTCAAAACAGGTGTTGACATTTATAAACTGATTTGATATTCATTAATTAATATCTGAACAGAGCTGTCATTTATGACTTCTTGTTGGTTTTTCATTTTATTTAATACTTTTTCCAATAAGGCTTTTTCAAAATCAATTTTCTTATTTTGAGACAAAATATAAGTTTCATATAAGAATTTATTCTGTCCTGCTTTTTTTACAAGTTTTTTCTTTAGACTAACGTTTTGTATTTGCTTTATTAAATCATTTATCTTCCTTTTTAATAAATAATTCAAAAATTCTCTGTAATTTTTATTTCTTTTTTTTGGTTTGATTTTTTGTATTTCAATGTAAGCAGAATCTATACCGTACATTTGTTCTTTAATTTTTGCATAATTAAGAGTCATGTTCATATCTCCCGGAGTATATTCCAGAGCTTTTTTACAATATTTTACTGCTTCCGGAAAATTTTTATTTTTTTGATAAATATATACTAAACCGTTTAATGATCGAATATTATACGGATGGTCTTTTAATGATTCAAGAAATAAATTTGTAACTTTATTTATTGGAACATTTATCATGTCAGATGCAATTGCTTTATAGAACAAAATTGAGTTAGCGGCATAATCTAAAGTAGAAAAAGGAGAATAAATATTATCAACAGTAGTAATTATATCATTATGTTTATTCTGTTTTTGAAATTTTAATATTTTTTGAACCCCTATTTCAGCTTTTATTCTTTTATAGCTTGAAATTCCGGCAAAAAATATGATTAATAATAATATAATTCCAAAAGTTTTATACGGAATTTTCTTAGTATTTTTATTCTTATTGGTATCTTTTTCTGAAAGTTTATAATATTCACAGATAACAAAGGCAAAGATTGTATTTAAAAAAATTTGCAATTCAATTCTTTCTTTTGGAAAACTAAAAATAGAGTAAACAGCAAAACCTGTAATTGCAAAAAATAAAATAAGCATAAAAACTTTTTTATCTTTGTC
>JAUVIG010000197.1 GCA_030592825.1 Chlorobiota bacterium
CATCATCAAAATTGCGACTTGAATATATATGAGGGAGTAACAATAAAAGGAAAACCGGAATTTGTCATAAAAGGAGGAAAGATTGTTATTAAAGAAAATCAATTAATTTTACATAAAACATTTGGTCAATTCCTAAAACGAGAATTATGAAACATTTACTTGTAATATTTATACTCCTAACTTTTACGATGACATCTTGTGTTCGGCATAATACAAAAAAGAGTGAAAGAGAAAGAGAGATGGAACAAGAAAGAGAAAATTCTATAAAAGAGCTTTTGGAATATATTGCTGAAAAAGAAAAAACTTATCATCCGAAAGATACAATTGATTTTTCAAAGATTGAAATCTCAAAAGATTCTTTAGATCTTGCTCTTTTTAATATGGTTATGGAATATAAAAGTTATTCAGAATTAAAGTTGATCGAAAATATTGAAATTCTTATTAATAAGGGTGCAAATCCGAATGCTGTTATTGAGTATAAATATTCTGTCAGAAAAGTCGGGACATATATTCCTGTAATAAAATATTTTTACAAAAATATATACAGAACACATACAGCTAATTCAACATCTTTTCATGAAGCCGTTAATTCCGGAAAAATTAATGTAATTAAAAAGTTTATAAAATTAAAAACAGATATTAATGCACCTTCAAAAAGTGGTGTATATCCTGTTGATTTGGCAATAAGTAAAGAATATAAAGATATCTTAAAGTTGTTAAAGGAAAATGCTTGTGATTTTTCAGTTGCAAATCTTTCTTTAAGTAAAAATATTGATATTATTGAATGGATGGTAACAGAAGGTGCTGATCCCAAGACAATTGATATAAATTTTGCAATTGAAGATGCTGAAAGATTGAAGAGAGTTTTAAAACTTAATCCTAATCTTTCAAGTCAAGAGCTTAATTATGCAACTGTTTTTAATAATGAAGAGATATTAGATATTTTGTTGGAAGCAGGTCTCGGAAATGATATAAGAGGTAAGTTCCCTAATGAATGTCCTTTAGTTTACGGAGCTATAAAATACGGAGATGTTAACACAATTAAGAAATTAAAAAAAGCAGGAATTAATATCAATGCAAAATGTAAACACAGTTCATCTGAAACACCGGTTTTATATGTCATTAAGCTCCAAAATAAAGATATGCTGGAGTATTATTTAAATGTTGAAAAATCCAATCCTAATCAAAAAGATTGGACAAAAAAATCTGCATTGATTTTTGCCGTTAATACTGATAATGACGAGATTATTAAATTACTTTTAAAAGCAGGAGCAAATTTGGAGTATTCAGGTTATTTCAGCAAGTCGCCTTTAATGCATGCTGTTGATTATAACCGATATATTAGTGCTCAAACATTAATTGAAGCCGGGGCAAATGTTAATTTCATTAGTAAATACAACAGAACCCCGCTGATATTATCTGTTAAGAAAAAAAACTTTCCTATGATAAAATTATTGGTTGAAAACGGTGCTGATACAAAAAAACTTTATAAAGGATTAATGCTCAGTCAATATGCAAAAAGTGTTGAAGCACCGGCAATGATAATTCAATATTTGGAGGAAATTGAAAAGTAATATTACACATAATAGTTTAATAAACAGGAGGTTAGTGGCATTGTGATATTGAAGCGGTGAATAATGCGGGTTAATATCCGAAACGTTTTAAATCTTTAGATTTTGATCGCCAATCATCGGCAACCTTAACAAAAAGTTCTAAAAAGACCTTTTTTTCAAAGAATTTTTCAATGTCTTTTCTGGCATCAATACCTACATGTTTTATTGCATTTCCTTTATGTCCGATAATAATCCCTTTCTGTGATTTTCTTTCAACATAAATAATACTTCTTATTCTGATAATATCATCACTTTCTTTAAACTCTTCAACGTCCACTTCTACAGAGTAAGGTATTTCTTTTTTATATCTTATTAATATCTTTTCTCTGATAATTTCTGAAACAAAAAAACGCTCTGTACGATCTGTTAATTGGTCTTTCGGAAAAAACGGAGGAGATTCAGGAGTCAGTTCTAAAATTCTGTTAAAAATATTTTTGACATTAAAATTGTTAAGTGCCGATGTAGGGAATATTTCTGCTTGCGGCAATAATTCTTCCCATTTTTTAACATGTTTTACAATGTCTTCTTGACTTGACAGGTCTATTTTATTTAAAACAAGCAAAACCGGTACTTTTGAATTCTTTACTTTTACCAAAAATTCTTGATTTTTATCAACTTTTTCATAGATATCTGTTACATAAACAATTACATCGGCATCAACTAAAGCTGTTTCCGAATATTTCAACATAGATTCCTGTAATTTGTAATGTGGCTTTAAAACTCCCGGAGTATCAGAAAAAACTAACTGAAAATCCTCTCCGTTAACTATGCCTTTTATATTATGCCGTGTTGTTTGAGATGTTGAAGTTATTATTGATAATTTTTCACCGACAAATTGATTCATCAATGTGGATTTCCCGGTGTTAGGATTACCTATGATATTTACAAACGCTGCTTTGTGAGTCATTTAATTGTTGGTTTTACTGTTATTTTAATAATTAATTATTTTATGAATATTGTAATATATTATCGTAAAATGCTTAAATGATTGAATATGCTAAATCTCTACGAGTTAGATATATGTATATTACAGGCATTAAGTAATTTTTAATAAAACATTTTTTTTATTACAGTATTTTTGGTTCTATGTTGTTTATAGCGGGTAATAAAATATTAAAGATATTTAATAATATGTCCAGTAGGGACAAACTATTTGTAACACGGTACGGCAGTGCCGTGACAAATATACATCACATTTTAAGTTCCGTAGGAACGTCCCTACGGGACTTGGTTTTCTACGGATAGATTATTCACCGCACTGCCGTACGGTGTTACAAATATGTCAATCCTAACGGATTTATTATTCATTATAAGATCTTTTTAAATTGATTCACCCACTATAAACAACATAGAACCTTATTTTTGCATTTATTAATGTTACCCAAAATTCGTGGCAGAATCTAATAATCTATAGAATTAATAATTATATCAGAATCCTGTATGTTAATAAAATAATTTTTGCTTCTGGCATTTTTTTCAGGAAGTATTATTGTATAAGTCTTCTTATATTTATTTGTTAAAAAGCTGTCTCTCAACCAAGGGTTAAAGTATTTCAACATTTTATAATTAGTATTGAAATGTTTAGCATAAGCTGCAAAATCATTAACAGCAGAATCAAGTTTAACTTCATAAGTTGATATTTGCGGATATAAATCTTTCTTTCTGAATTTAAAGCCGTAGTCTTGCGGGTTGTTCAAGATTAATTTAAATGCAATAATTCTGTACACATATCTTGAAGTTTCCGGATTTAATAACAAATCATAATAACTCTTGCTGTTTTGCTTTTGAATCTGTTTATCCAAATTACCTTGTCCCATATTATAAGATGCGGCAACAAGCGCCCAATCTTTATATTTTCTGCGAGCATCTTTAAGAAATCTGCAAGCGGCTTTTGTTGACTTTAATATATTGTAGCGTTCATCAATTTCATTATTAACTTCTAATCCGTAACTTATTGCCGTTCTCTTCATAAATTGCCAGAAACCTGTTGCTTTTGCAGGAGAAACAACATCACTTAATCCGCTTTCAGCTATTGCCATATATTTAAAATCATCGGGAATATTATTTTCAGCGAGAATCTTTTCTATTGCAGGGAAATATCTGTGTGCTCTTTTAAAATACAGAAAAGTTTCCGAATGCCAATAAGTGATTTTATGCAATTCTTTATCAAGAGCTTCTCTTACATCAAAACTCTCAACAGGAACAAGTTCTCCTGCAAACGTTACACTATCGGGGACAGGTAAAGCATATACCGAGTATGTGCTGTCTCTCAAGTCATTATATGGTTTGTCTGATTTTAAATAATCTTTTGCAAAGATGAATAAACTTATGATTCCTATAATTGCAAAAGTTATCAATATTGTTGATGTTATTTTTTTCATAGTATTATTTTCAAATATTTCTTATCTTTTTATTAAATATAATTTAGGCTAATGTCTGTTGTTAATATGCAGATGAGTCTGCTGTATTGTATTCAATTACTATTCTGTTCTTTTTCAATATAATCATATCGTATATGATCTTTAACCAAATAAGTATGCACGGAAAAGCTTTAAGTGTATATGGTTTCACAAATTCTTCACGTAAAAATCTCGGAAAAATATCTGTTGGAGACAAAGATGTTAATATAAATGCACTTAAAAACAGAATTATATTGATTTTGCTTTTTTTACTTGTAACAAACCATAATGAAACACCGGTAATTGCAATAATAAATGTAGGCGATTCAGCTTTGTGATTAAATATTACCACCCAAATTAAAACAGATGTTAATGTCAAAAACTTAAATGTATAGTTTTTATATTCTTTGAATCTGTATAACGGAATTAAAAAAACTGTAACTCCAATAATTACAATAATTAATTTATTTATTGTAAATCCAAACCATGAATTAAGCCAACCCATAACTGAATATCCACAGGAAATTGTATGGTCGTCAGATAACATATTCTTGAAACTTAAAATCAAGAATTCATATTGATTAAAATCAATAAAAATTAAGGGAACAGACAGAAGTATGATTGACCATAATACAGTATACAGAACTAATTTCCATTTTTTTGGGTAAAACAGAAATAATGCAAAACCTACTATTCCGAATAATTTAATAAACACGGAAAATACTATGAAAAGTGCGGCAAATAAGAACTTGTCTCTTTCCAGCATGCCAAAGGCTAATATTAATAATCCGGCAATTAATGCATTAGACTGTTCATTTTGCATTGACGTCATCAACTCAATTAAAATGATAATAAGGATTAAGCCTTTTTGAAAGTTACTAATTTTTGGCAAGTAGTAAACAGCAATCAAAAGAATGAAAGCATTAAAAAGATTCCAAAGGTTAAGTCCGATCCAATCCGGAAAAATTGCAAATATTCCGAAAAATGCTGCAAATGTCGGTGTATATTTATATAAATCCCAATGTTCTTCAGGATAAAGTATATATAAATCTTTGTTTTCCTTAAGGTGGTCAAAAGACTTTTCAAAAATTATATAATTATTATAATGACTATATTCTATTCCTCCGTCATGAAAGGTTTTAGTTCCGGATAATAAAGATTGAAGACTTGCTGCAATTGCGAACAGTGCGAAGATTAATATTATAATTTTATAATTTGATAATATTGATTTAATCTTATTCTTCATATAAACTTACTGTTTAAGTCTTTCATATTATCAGTACAACTTTTTTTCAATGGTTTTTAATATATCGGAAATTGTTATATCATAACTTTCAAAAACACCTTTATTATTATGCAAATGATGTGGAAAGGTTTCAATGCTTTTGTGATAAGGTGCATTATCCCATCTAATAATTAAATTGTTTTTATCATCTTGCCAATGATAAGAATAATTTCTTTCATTTTCGTCAATATATTCAGTAATAAATATTTTAGAAGTGTTTATAATTTCAACTGATATTTTGATATAAAAACCATTTTCAAATGTTTTAAAATCTAATATATGATATGATTTTACAATTTTGCTGCTGTCAAGATATTTGGTAATCTCCATTCTTTATAATCTCTTTTTGTTTTAACAGACTTTTAAGAGTTTTAATATAAGCTTTCCATTCCATATAATCATCCCATTTTGCAAAGTCTTCTTTTCCTGTTTTTACTTCAATTTCAAATTTATCAAATTCATTATTATATTTTTTTTCAAAAAGTCTAATCTTTTCCTTAACTGTATGTATTTCATACATAGAATTTAAGGAATATAAAAAGATAGCTTTTTCTTTATTTAATATTAACATAACAACTTATATTATTATAATGTTTTTTTAAAACTAATATTGAGATACTCCGGGTATTTTCAAAGATAACGATTTTTTTGCATTAAGCATTAATATTATTATTTATTAAATCCTTTCAAACCTTTTATAAACGTTTTTTTATTACTCAATCAATACAGCATCACCATTCTCAATGTCAATTATTACTTTTTTATATTTAGTTTCAACAACTTTGCCGGTTTTATATTTCACTTTAACTATATCGTTTCTTCCGATTTTTTTACCTACTCTAATGGGTTCTGTTTTTTGTTTTCCCTGTCCTTGACCTTGACCTGAAGCCTCTCTCGAATATTCTTCTTTTTCAGTGTCATACTTGCTTACATCCAATTTTTGAACTCTTCCTTGTTGTATTTCACCTGCGTTTTGTGAATGTAGTTTAGCTTTCAATAATGCATTAACAACAGTTTTGTTGTTTTTGTCAAGCATGCCTTTAAATAATTCATAGGACTCAAACTTGTAAATCAACAAAGGATCTTTTTGTTCATATGATGCATTTTGAACGGATTGTTTCAAGTCATCCATTTCACGAAGGTTCTCTTTCCATGATGCATCAATTGTTGATAAAACAATTTGTTTTTCAAATTCAACGGCTACTTGCTTTCCTTTAGTTTCGTATGCTTTTTCAAGATTTACAATGATATGATAAATATTGATACCGTCTGTAATGGGAACATCAATATTTTTATATTGACCGGACATTGTTTCATATACATTTTTGATCACCGGATATGCCTGATCCACAATAGATTGTTTTCTTCGTTTAAAATCTTCAACAACGATATCAAAAACAAGATCCGTGATTTTTTGAGGTTTCATTTCTTTAAATTCTTCTTCTGAAACAGGAGACTCAACAACGAGATTTCTGAGAAGTTCCAGTTTGAAGTCTTCATAATCAAACCCATAATTATCATGAACAACACTTGAGCATGTATCATAAAGCATATTTGCTAAATCAACACTCAAACGATCGCCGTATAAAGCATGTTTTCTTAATTTGTAGATAACTTCTCTTTGAGAATTCATCACATCATCATACTCAAGAAGACGTTTACGAATACCAAAGTTGTTTTC
>JAUVIG010000326.1 GCA_030592825.1 Chlorobiota bacterium
AAAACCCTTGAAATATAAAGATATGTCTTCGGGTTTCGACGCCTCGCATCTACACAAAGCTAATCGCATAAATTATGCGGGTTAAACATCGTTTGTAAAGCAAAAGTAGTTAAAAATAAGGAAATTACACATAAAAAGTTCAATTCAATGAGAATTTGATTCCCTTTTCCAAAAACTATCCGGTGGTGATATTGACATTAGTAACAACCTGAGTTCGATATAATTCGATAAATGCAGAAAAAAGTCAGGCGGAAATAAAATATTCGCCTTGAATTTGATTGATGAGGTAAATTTTGAGCTTAATTACTTTTTTATAATTTTTTTCATACTAATACAATTATTATTTTGAATTTTTACAAAATATATTCCTCTTGCTCTGTCGCTTAAAGCAATTTGAACTAAACCCACAATGTTATTAACATAAACAACTTGTCCGTTAATATTAACAACTTCAACAGATTGCAAGTCTTCACATTCAATAGTAAATATTCCGTTTGAGGGGTTTGGGTAGATTTTTATGTTGTCATCATCAAAAATAATATCATTAACAGATGTAGTATTATATTCTTCAACAAAAACAGGGCTTTCTTTTAAATAAAATGAAACAGAACCACTTGTTACACTTAAAGTGTCAATCTGAAAAGCAGTATTGTAATCTGTAATATTAATTCCTGAAGTGTCGGTTGGTACAGTATTGGTTACGATTACCTGATTCGAAGATATTCCGGTTAGGGTTATTAAACTGATGTCGCCGATAGTATAAGCCGGATCAATAAAATAATCCCACCATGCTATGTAAGTTGGTTTACCTGTGCTGTCATTAATGAATTTATAGGCATATTTATTATCAATGCTGTCAATAACTGTGGTGATATTATCCCAATCGGAACCTTCAAGTTTTTCAGTCATTTTTTTGTAAGTGAAGTAGGATAGTTTTTTAACTCCAGAACCTAAATCATGGTCATATTCTCCGTCATAGATTAATCCTGTAAAATCAAAAAATGTTGTATCATGATGATATCCTTCAAAAAGTCCATACCAAAAAACTTTTTTAACTTCATAAGATAAGGAAGAAACATATCTTTTAAAAAGGCTTTGTGCTTGGACGTGCTCGCTTTGGTATGGTGGGTCTATTCCCCCTTTTTCTTTTGGGTCTCCGCTGTAATCAGCCATTTCTGTTATCCAAACAGGTGCTTCAATAAAATTTGCTTCTGTTAATCTTTGTTTTGCATGCTCCAATAAAATATGTGGATTATATTCTTCAGGATTGCCGCCGCTAAAGTAATGTTGGTCAAAAATATCAACATAATATCCGTTTAATTCTGTTAATATCTGCTGATGAAGCATATCCCACTCATTGAGAGAACCCTTGGCCCAAAAAAATCCACCCATAAGCACCTGACATTCAGGACACTCTTCTTTAATTGCAATATATGTTATTTGTAGGAATTCAGCGTAGTCTTCCATGTATGGTTTAGGTTCATTTTCAACTTGAAAATATTTAACCCTGTCTTTATATCTATTAACAACTACTTTAGAAAAATTAATCCAACTTGTATCAGTATAGACACCTGAATTGGGAATGTAAGAATTTGATCCTGAAACCGGTGTTCCAAGAATACTAAGGGTAATAAGAAAGTTTGTATTTTCAGGACAAGAATTATAATTCCATTCCATTTCAGTTAAATCCCAATTATAGACTCCGTTTTCTATATCTTCTTCAGATTGTATTTTGCCCCATACTGCATTACCTCTAATCCATTTAATCCCCAAATCAGGCACATAATCAGAAAGTGTATAATCAAAATTAAAACCAAACGGCGAATCTTCATAGTCCTGTGCAAAAACTGTTATCGGTGAGGTTGCTGCGGCAAAAAAGAATACCGGTAAAATTAAAATAAATGATATTTTATTTTTCATCAATAAATAATTAAATTAATAATTACTTGATTAGACTGTTTTTTAACTTAAAGGTTTAATTTTTTTGTGTAAATCCGGTTTTTACGGAGCAATAAACAAATAAGCTGTTGTATACAAGCAATCCATATTGCCTGACAGGACAAAAGAGGGTGGGGAAAAGTATATCAATTATCTTTCAATTTTGCACTAAACTTTTTATTTTTATTTTATTTTTCCCAATGCTTTTTTCTTAAATCCTTTAAAATTTTTCAGAATACTGAAAAAAGGAACAGGAATAATATCTTGACTTGCTGTTTTGTGTGTTTTTTTACTGATTTTTCCTTTTGTTACAAGTTCTTTTCCGGCAAGTTCAATTGCTTTGTAGCTTTCCAAAATTTTAGGATATTGCTTTTCTTTTTCCGGGTCTTTGCCGTAAGCTGTAAGTTTTCCCAAACGCCTGATAATTGTGCCTGCTTGCGGAGCATCCATAAATTTTGAGAATGTTCGAAAATATGAAACAACATTTTTTGACATTTCATTTTCAAAATTATCATGACAAATTAATGTTACAAAGGGTTTTGAACATATATCTTTACTGATGTGATGGAAAAACAGCCCGCTTTCGGATAATCTAAAATCCCCACTGTTGCCGGTTGAATTCATTCGGTCGATAAATATCTTCATTAATCCGGACATATTAAAAACATAAATCGGTGTGGCATAGATAATTATATCGGCTTCACGTATTTTGTTAAAAATCATTGCCACATCGTCTTTTTCTTCATAGATACATTTTAAAAGATGTTTTTCAGTGTTACAAACACCACATCCTTTACAAATATTAATCTTTAATTTTGCAAGTGTAATTTCTTCGCAGTCTGCACCTTCTTCTTTTGCTCCTTTAAATAATTTTTCAATCAAGAAATGAGTATAGCCTTTTGTGCCGGTATGACTTCCGTTTATTGCAACTAATTTCACCATAAATCCACCTATTTGTTAAAATGTTCTTTTAAAATCATTTCAGCACACAAATTTCCGGAAACACTTACGGTTATAATTCCTGCACCCGGAAAATTATATTGTCCTGCATGATATAAATTTTTAATATGCATTTTAATATTTTATTTTCCTCAATTTATTTTTTAAACAACAAAATTCCGTCTTTCTTTTTCGCAAACACAAAGCCTTTATTTTCTATATCCACAATTAATTTATTCGCTGATCTTCGCGACTTCTCAAAAGAAAGGATGCCCCCTGTTTTAAAACCCTTTGTATTTCAGAAAGAACATTTATTAATGAAATTACCTGTTCCTTTTTAACTATTTTAGATACATTACATTTTTGTGCTTCCGCGGTATTTTCCTCTTGAATTCCACCGCCGGATAACCCATCATCAAACAACTGTAAATATTATTTTCGTCAGGTATGCCTAACTTGCGTTTCACATCTTTATTCATATTGACGATGGGCGGAATCATTCCGCTGAATATTGAACCCAGTCCCAAAGAATGAGCAGCTATGGTAGCATACGAGGCAGCAAGCCAACAATTCTCCGTAATACAGACACTAATCTTTTTGCCGTGAAAGAACATAATGGCCGGTGCATTAAATGTAAAGATATTCTTGCCTTTATCAGCACTTTTACAACATATTCTTGCAGAAGGCAAGGCATGATGTGTTAACGCATGATACTGATTAGCACCTGCAACCCTTTTTGAAATAATTTTATATATCGGATTTTTCATTGACTGCATCATTTTCTTCCAACATCTGACAGTATCCTTGTATAACTCATCAAGTTCTTTCTTCCTGTCCATGACTATAAGCTGAACATTTGCAGGGAGAGCACCTATAGGGGACATGGCTGATGCTCTAATCACCTTATTCAGCACCTCACGTTCTACATTACTGTCCCTGAAACTCCTGATTGACCTTCTGGAAGACAGCATTTTTTCCAAAATTTTATAGTCAAGCTTATTTTCAGGCAATGCTACAAACTCGTTGTAGTTTAATCCATTGACCTGAATTGATTGAGTGGGGCAAACAGCCATACACAGTCCGCATTGACAGCAACTCCAATCAGGATAGTCCACCACTTCCACTTTCTTGTGGTTCATTTTAAGTATTTTTTTGGAGCATACTTTAGAACACAAACCGCATCCTATACATGTTTTCTGATTGATTTCAACTATAGTTTTCATATATTTCTTCTCCTTCTTTATTCTTTATATTCACTTTACTTGAAAACAGATTATATAATACCGGAACAATAATCAAAGTAAGCATTGTTGAAACCAATAAGCCCCCGATAATTACCCAGCCCATTGGCGCCCACATTGTTCCGCCTCGAAGTGTTAATGGCAATAATCCGCCGATTGTTGTCAGGGTTGTTAAAATGATTGGAGTAAAACGAGTTTCGCCTGCGATTTTTAATGCTTCAATTATTGATTTACCGCTGTCTCGGAGTTTATTTGTATAATCTACCAGTATTATCGAATTATTTATCACTATCCCGATTAAGCTTAACAAACCAATTAATGCCGCAAATGAGAAAGTATTGCCTGTAATAAACAATGCCCATATTGAACCGATTAAAGCAAGAGGAATTGCAGCAAAAATTATCAAGGGTTGAGTGAAAGATTTGAATTGTAAAACAAGCACCGCGAATATTGAAATCAGAGCGATTATCATTGCAATCATCATTCCGCCAAATGCTTCGCTGCGACTTTCTAATTCTCCGGAAATTCTGTATGTATTGCCGTTTGGGAAAGGATATTGG
>JAUVIG010000473.1 GCA_030592825.1 Chlorobiota bacterium
ATTTCAACTAATGTTTATAAATGGACAGCTTTCAAAAACGAATGTTCAGATTCAGATGAAGTTTCTGTTCAGAATAATTTGGTTACTGCTGATGCAGGTGAAAATTTTGCTGTTTGTACAAATGATACAACTTTAAGCGGTAATGATCCTACATACGGAATCGGTGTTTGGTCTGTTCAAGTAGGAGGCGGGATTATTGCTGATGAAAACATATATAATTCTGCAATAACAGGACTCAGCCTTAATGAAAATATCATAAGGTGGACAATAACAAATCTTACATGTGTTACTTATGATGAAGTAACTATTACAAATAATACTATAACAGCAACCGCCGGTTCGGATCAAGCAATTTGTGAAAATTATACACAACTCTCCGGACAGGCTCCGCCATCGGGAGGAACCGGATTATGGGAAATAATAAGCGGTTACGGAGATTTTCAAGACCAAAATCTATACAATACTCAAGTAAATAATTTAGCTTCAGGATTCAATACATTCAGATGGACTGTTTTTAATAACGGATGCAACAGCGGAGGAGATGAAGTTACAATAAATAATAAAAGTTTTACTGCAGATGCCGGTGAAGATCAAGAACTTGAAGATTTTGTAACATCTACTTTTATGACAGCAACATTGCCTGTCGGCGGTTCAGGAAGCTGGATATTATTAGCAGGAGGCGGAAACATCATATCAGATACTGATCCCGGTACAGAAGTTACTGATCTTCCGACAGGTATTAATGTTTTCCAATGGACAGTTAATTACAACGGTTGTTCATCATATGATGCCGTAAATATCACAGCACTTGATTTTGAAGCTGATGCAGGAACTGATAAAACAATATGCGCAGATTATACAACAATGGATGCTGTAAATTACAACGGAACACCTCAGGTTTGGTCAGTTATTCAAGGAAGTGGTGATTTTGACGATCCTAACCAACATGATACATGGGTTTATAATGTATCTGAAGGGATCAATATATACAGGTGGTCTGTTACAATATGCGGAGTAACTGCTTATGATGATGTTTCTGTATTCAGAGTAAATTCTGATGCAGGAGATGATCAAACAGTATGTGTTAATTACACAACATTAAACGGAAATATACCACAATATTCATTTGGTCTTTGGTCTTTAGTCAACGGTTCTGCAACAATTGTTGAACCTACAGCATATAACAGCGAAGTAATTAATTTAGGTCTGTCAGATAATTTGTTTAAATGGACAATATATGGAACAAGCTGTAGTGTAGATGATTACGTTAATATCTACAATGATAAGATAACAGCAGATGCGGGGAGTGATCAAGAAGTTTATAGTCCCTATGCATTCATGTATGCAGTATTGCCGCAGAATGCTGATGCAATTTGGTCAGTGGTAAGCGGTAACGGAATATTTGAAGATATTTCCGATCCTTATACGGAAGTAACAGGTCTTTACGGCGGTAATAACATTTTCAGGTGGACTGTATCAAATGAAAATTGTAATGACTTTGATGATGTTTTAATTCTTTATCATTCCCCCAATAATATTACAGATTTTAATCAATCTTATATTGTGTACCCAAATCCCGTAAGTGATTTTTTATATATTGAAACAAATGATCTTAAAAATTACAGTTTGAAAGTATATGATATTTTCGGCAAACTAATTTATTCAGATTCAGAAGTCATCTCTAACTCATACAAAATTAATTTTTCATCATTCCGGAGCGGAACATATTTTATTAATGTTAATGACGGAAAAAAGGCAAATACTATTAAAGTTGTCAAAAAGTAAACATTATTTAACAATATTATAATAATTTGTTCCTTTTATAAAATTTTAACTTTTATTAAGATTTCAAATTAGCTTTTAATCATTTATTAACTTATATTTGTAATATTAAAATTAAAGTTTTCATAGTTTTAAGGTTTAGGTTAATAAAGAAGGTTGGAAAAAGCACTCACTTGAGTGCTTTTTTCTTATATATGATTTTTAACTATTTAAATATCTGCTTATGATTATTGCAGTTGACTTTGACGGAACAATTGTTGAACACAAATATCCGAGAATCGGAAAAACAAAACTCTTTGCATTTGAAACACTAAAACAACTTCAAAAGCAAGGGCATCAACTAATTTTATGGACATACAGAGCCGGGGAAGAATTAAAAAAAGCAGTTGAATTTTGTAAAAAAAACGGCATTGAGTTCTATGCTGTTAATAAAAATTATAAGGAAGAAATTTTTGATGAAAATAATATAAGCAGAAAAATTTATGCTGATATTTATATTGACGACAGAAACATCGGCGGTTTTTTGGGATGGAGCAAAATTTGGAAAATGTTAAATAAATCTGAAGAAACTCAAAATATTATTACAGCAGAAAAAAAATTGATTAAAACTGACTTTTCTCAAAAATTCAAAGGATTATTTCGAAAAAAATAAGTCTGCTTTACAGTTTCATAATCTTAACGCAGTGAAGCTGCCTTCCTTTCGCTAAATAGGCAAACAAAACAATTACAACTCTAAAAAAACATATTTTTATAAAGTAATATTATATCAATACATCAAATGCTTTTTTGAACCATTCTTCCAGCAGGCATCACTTTTATAATCACTGAAGTAGATTTTGATATCAGCATCACTTTTATAATCGACAAAAAATATCTTTTTATCGGCATCACTTTTATATTCAACAAAAAACCATTTGCCGTCATTACCGGATGCATCACTCTTATAGCTGCATTTATATACAACAAGATCCGCATCACTCTTGTAATCACAAACAAATACTTTTACATCGGCATCACTTTTATAATCGCAAGAAAAAACTTTTTGTGCATTTGTAAATTGTCCGGCAGTTAAAATAAACAAACTGATAAGTAATATTAGTCTTTTTGTTTTCATAGTATTTTTTTTATAGATTCATTTCTCAATATTACAACTTTTTCAGAACATAAACAATATTTGAAGTGAATTTTGTTTCATCAATAATTGAAATATCGAAATTATATTCAGAAATTATACTCATAATTTCTTGTTTTGATGCAAAATGCAGCTTATCGTAATTTGTTTTATTAAACTTTAATAATTTTGTTGAAAAGAACTCTGACAGTTTAGTTCCTTTATGTTTTTTTGACATTTCCGGATTACCGTCTCTGATAATGATTATTCCGTTAGGTTTAAGATTGTTAATACATTTTAAAATCATTTTCTTTTGATTTTCTTTTGGCATATAATGCAAAACATCATTCAGAATAAAAGAATCGCTTTCAGGAAAATTTGCTTTTAATACATCTTCGCAAATAAAGTTCAATTTTTTGTTCTTTGAGATGTTGTGATTCGCTGTTGCAATTTTTTGATAATCGTAATCAATGCCTGTTATTTTTCTTTCCGGTGAGCAGAAACTTAACA
>JAUVIG010000350.1 GCA_030592825.1 Chlorobiota bacterium
CATGTATTTATATCTGCCGTCATTCGGTAAAGAACTAAGAATTTCATCTTCGGTAAAAAGTCAAAAATTTGCCGGCACTGATTTTACCTATGATGATATGGAAGCAATTTCCTATACTAAAAAGTATTCACCAAAATATATTAAAACCGAAAATAATACTTTTGTTTTGGAATTAAAACCAAAATCTCCAAAATCACAATATTCAAAAATTATTGCAAAGATTCATAAAACAAATTACTATCCCACTTATATGGAATTTTATGATAAAGGCAATAAGAAAATAAAATCGGCAACATATTCATTCAAAAAGAACGGAAAATATTGGAACCCTTATGAGATTGTAATGAAAGACATAAAAAAAGGACATACAACAAAAATGATATCTTCTTCAGTGCAATATGACACCGGATTAACTGATGATGATTTCACTGTCAGAAAACTTAAACAATAAATTACATTGTTTCATTGCTGCATTGTTAAATTGTTAAAAAACAGCAATGTAGCAATGCAACAATGTAACAATACTGAAACAAGTTCAGTACAAGTTTTGATACTTATTATTACGTGACAATGTTGGCTGTTTTTAAAAATCTGTTAATTATGAAACAAGCAATATCTTTAGTATTATCAAGCGGAGGAGCAAGAGGATTAGCTCATATCGGTGTTATTGAAGAACTTGAAAAACAAGGTTTTGAAATAAAATCAATTGCCGGAACTTCAATGGGAGCATTGATAGCGGGCCTGTATGCTATGGATAAATTGCAAGAATATAAAGAATGGGTTTTGACATTAGATAAATTAGATATTTTCAGACTTATAGATTTCACATTCAGTTCACAAGGTTTAATAAAAGGTGACAGGATTTTTAAGAAAAAAACATAAAAAAGTTCAGAGAAAAACTAAATGAAATATTACCAAAGAATGATAAACCAAAGCATGGTTATTTTAAACTGACAGATGCATCAACAACTGCAATGGTTCATCAAATTTCAAAACTGACTTTGGAAAGATACAATCCTGATATTCTCGTAAATATATCGAAAGATGCAGGCAATACTTTTGATTTTTACAGGGCAGAAGAATTGATTGAAATTGGCAGAGAAGCAGCAATAAAAAGTATTAACCGATATAAAAATTAAAATATAATTTCAAAAACATATGAATTATAAAAATATTATATTCCTGATAATTATACTTATATCTGATATAAGCTTCATTTCAGCACAAGATAATAAATGGGTTCTAAAAAAAAATAAAGACGGAATCATAATTCATACAAGAGAAGATGAAGCAACCGGAAATATTGAGTTTAAGGCAAGTATAACACTTAATACAGATATTGATAAATTAATAAATGTGTTTAATAATATTGAGGACTATAAGAAATGGATGGCAGATACTAAAGTTTCAAAAACACTCAAAAAAGTTAATGAAACTGAAAGTTATATTTATTTAGAAGCCCAAGTACCTTGGCCTTTAGAAAATCGAGATATGCCTGTATATCAAAAAACCATTAAAACTAACAAAGGCATAAAAATTTCTTTAACAGGAATACCTGATTACATACCTCGCAAAAAAGGAATTACTCGCATAAAAAAAGCAACAGGTTCATGGATATTTATTCCGGTGCCGAATAATAAAATAATAGTTAAATATCAATTTTTATGTGATCCCGGGCTAAATATTCCAAAATGGATTATTAACTTATTTATTGTTGACGGGCCATATAAAACACTAATAAATTTAAAAACAATTGTTGAACATTAAATATTGAGTCCACTCCGAAAAGTGTCGGTGTGAATATCTTTGCAAAAAGCCAATGACATTATTGACTTATAATCAGCTAATTAACAAATTCACGCTGACACTAAAACACATAAAATTGAGCTTTTTAGACTTTTCGGAGTAGTCTCAATATTAAAAATGAAATACAAAGTATTCACAAATTCCTTAAAAATAAATAATGTTATGAAAAAGCAAATAAAAGTAATCTTATCAGGATTAATTGTGCTGATATTAAGCACTAATTTTGCAAATGCACAAGACGACAGCAAGTTAAAATTATCAGGCAATTTATTAACAGACCAACGATTTTTGCTTAATGAACCTAATGATTGGGCTTGGAATGAAAATCGCCTGACTTTTGAGCTAAACAAAAAGATTACAGACAATTCCAAATTTTACAGTGAAGTTTGGTTGAGAAACTTTGGTTTACCTGTATATAATTCTTCCGCTGATCTATATAATAAGGGCATTATTGATCCCTGTGATATTCAATTAAAAGAGGCATACATTCAAATTACCGGTTTCCTGACCAAGAATCTTGATGTTAAATTCGGAGGTCAAAGAATTGCGTGGGGAACAGCTGATAAACTGAATCCGACCGATAACCTTAATCCGTATGACTTGGAAGATATTTTAGATTTCGGACGACACAGAGGTTCAGATGCAATCAGTCTTGATTATTACTTTAATTCAAATTTTTCAATGCACGGTGTTTATGTTCCGTTTTATAAACCTGCCAATTTACCTGTAGGCATCTTTTCTGACATCTTAAACGAAACTCCGGTATTACCGACCGGTTTAACTCTTATGGGAATGTCAGATACTTTAATGGTTCCCGAATATAATCTGTCGGAAAGTTCTACAGCCGGTTTTAAATTCAAAGGCTTGGCAGCCGGTTTTGATTTCTCATTGAGTTATGTTTGGGGAAGAGACGGTTTACCGATTACGACATATAATACCTTTATTCCGGTTGATATGACAGGCGGAATCAAAATCAACTCACAATTATCGTTTGCAAGAACACATATTTTTGGTATTGATTTGGCAGGAAGTCTGGGAGGTGTCGGTATATGGGCTGAAGCTGCCGGATTTTTGCCTGATACTAAAGTCATAATGACGAATGACTTAACTGCCTTATATCCGATGTCACCTGTCCCTGTTACACAAGATTCAGTATTATTAAAAAAAGAATTTTATACAAAATTTGTAATAGGTGCCGATTATAATTTTGCAAACGGTTCATATCTAAACTTTCAATATATGCACGGATTTATACATGAAAGAGGAAATGAAAATTTAAATGATTATTTCTTTTTGAATTATGATATCAAATTCTTCGAAAGCAAGTTAAAGATAAGACCGATTGGCGGTGGATTTATTATATCAGATTGGGATGATATTAAAAACAACTATGCTCTGATTTATATCCCCGAAATATCTTATATGGCAACCGATAATACTGAAATATCTGTAAGTACTGCTGTCTTTGACGGTAAAGGAACTAATATGTTTGCAAATTTATCAGATTATAATATGTTTATGTTTAAAGTTAAGTATAGTTTTTAGAAATAGTCAATGAGTTCGCTTTTATAACCGGTCAGACGGATATGTTTGCAAAAATCTGATAAGTTTAATATCTTATTTTCAATTAATTGAGAAATCCGTCAGACCGATTTTTTCTTAAAGTTAAATATAGTTTATAGAAATAATTAATTCATTTTATTCGTTATAAGTCTAATAATTTTTGGTGCATTATCAGGGTTTTTCTTTTCAAAATTAAAAGTAATAACAAATGAATAATACAGACATTGAAAATATTGCATATTGCGGACTGTATTGTGCCGATTGTCCGAATCGTAAAGGAATAATTGCCGATTTAGCAAGAGATTTAAGAAAAGAATTAAGAACATATCATTTTGATAAAACAGCAGAATTATTATCTACATACTCATTTTTTAAAACATTTGAAAAATATTCTGATTGCTATGAAGTTCTCGGAGCAATGGTAAAATTAAGATGTGGAAAAAGTTGCAGAAACGGCGGCGGAAATCCAAGTTGCAAAATTAAAAGATGTGTTCAGAAAAAACAGTTAAAAGGTTGTTGGGAATGCAATGAATTTGAGAGTTGTGAAAAACTTGAATTTTTAGAAGTCAATCACGGAAAAGCACATATTAAGAATTTAAAAATATTAAAAAAGAAAGGTATTGAAGAATTTATTAAAGGAAAAAAACATTGGTATGCATTGAAATAGAATGAATATTTAAGATTCATCCGTATAATGCGTATTTTTTACGATAAAAAAATTGGAAAATCAATTTTAAAAACGGCTCTATGTCGATTTTAGTGAGTAAAAATAAAAAAGTATGCTCAATATCGTTCTTAATATTTGTGTTAAAAGAGTTTATCTACTTTTTGTCTTTGTTTTTCGAAATATTGATTCATAAAAAGCTCTAAAATCCGTAGGATTGTTCTATTTGTAACACGGTACGGTAGTGCCGTGAATGTTACAAACGATACAAGTAAGTTCCGTAGGAACGTTCCTACGGAACTCAAAAGCTGTAGTGCTGTATATCCACGGCAGTTCCCTGCCGTGTTACAAATAGAATGTCCCAAAAGGGACAAAAAAATA
>JAUVIG010000097.1 GCA_030592825.1 Chlorobiota bacterium
AAATAAACCCAATTATTAAAAAAAAACTTCTCTAAAAAAGAGAAGTTTTTTTATTTTATTACTTTTGCAACAGTTTGAATAATAATAAAATGGTTCTTCTGTTATTTTCATTAGAATTAATATTCAATTCTTTAAGAATTTTATCATTACAGCATTTGTTAATGTTCCGGTAAATTTATGGTAGTACTAAAAAATAATAATAATTATTGCAACCTTATTTTTTGTGTTGCATCTAAATAGTAACTGATTAATGCCTGTAACTAAGGAAATTATAAGTCAGTGTAAAAAGGATAACGAAAAAGCTCGGGAAATCATTTTTAATAAATATTCTCCTGTTCTTTTAAGTATTTGTATAAGATATTTAAAAGACAGAGTAAAGGCTGAAGATGTTATGCAGGATGCATTTATTATAATTTTTACAAAAATTAATCAGTATAACGGGAAAGGTTCCTTTGAAGGTTGGATTAAACGTATCACAGTTAATACTGCTTTAATGCAATTAAGAAAGGATAAGAAAGAGATTGTTTCGGATAGTATAGAATATTTTCAAGAAACAACCGAAAAAAGTGAAAATGAAAGAAATTTAAACTTAAAAGATAAAAGATCAGTAATTGAAAATGCAAAATTCTCTCAAACAGAGATATTTGATATTGTGTCAGAATTACCGGCAGGTTTCAGAACAGTTTTTAATCTGTATGTTATTGAAGGTTATAAACACAGAGAAATTTCTAAAGAACTGAAAATAAGTATCGGAACATCAAAATCTCAATTATTGAGAGCAAGAAAAAAACTGGAGAATATATTATATATTAAAGCACTTTATAAATTAAAAAATAAGCTAATTAATTATTAAAATGAAAGAAGAATTATCATATATTGATAATATAACAGGAGATAAACTGAAAGGGCATACAATTATACCTGATACAAGTTGGGAACTTATGAATTCTAAACTTACTAATGTTGTTGCAGGTGGCTCAATTGATGGTTTTGTCTCAAATATCGGCGACTTTTTTACAACAAAATCAATTGTTGTATCAGTTGTTGTATTATCAATTATAACAGCCGGTATTATATTTTTAAATAATGATTCAGGAGATTATATTTTACTTAAAGGATCATCTGTAAATATTGATGAGTCTGATAATGAAACTGTTTTTTATACAGATGATAATGTAAATAAAGATGTTGCTGATGATAGTCTGATTAATATAAATGATGCAGGAAAAACAGAAAATAATTCAGAAGATGTAATTATTAAGATTGAAGTTCCTGTTCATAAAAATGTAGTAATAAAAAAAGAAATTGTTATTAGAGATACTATAATTGAAGCAGATAACGTTAAAATAAAATAATCATAAATTTTTTATATGTTATCTCTCAAGCGGAGAGAAAGTTTTGTAATAAAATATCGGCATGATATTAAGTACTTGCCGATTTTTTTGTTTGTTTTAATCTCATTATTACATATCAGCAGTACAAATCCGGAGATTCCCGAAGCTGATAATCTGTTATATCCTCCTAAAATAAATGATACAATATATGTATATGACACAATTGTATATTATGATACAACTTATGTGTATGATACCGTATATCGTTCGGAAATAATTAGAGATACTGTGGAAATTATTACTATGTATCCTGTATATAGTAATATCAAATATAAAGATTCCGTAAAATATTCATTTTTCAATAGAGGACAACAATTTTTTCCGTTAAACAGATATTTATTTTCTGCCGACATTTTTTTTTCACCTCTGTATTCATTACATAATTTCAGTTCCGATCCGATTTATTACGATGCTTTGCAACTAAATAAAACTTCAGTTAAGCCGTCATTAAGTAACACCTTTGGTCTCGGGATTAATTTTCACAGAAAGAGTTCCGTTTTTTCATCGGGTATTTTATATACAACTGTAAGAGAGAATTTTAATTTTTTAGCAACAGATTATTTTATTGATACTGTTTTGGCATATAGATATTTTACAGAAACGGTTATGCAGATTGATTCAGTTCCATTAATAAATATTGATACTTTATTGGCAACCGGAGATACAGTTTATTATTATTTTAAAGATACAAATTATATTACAACACTTGATTCAAACTTATTTTCAAAATTAGATACAGTTGAAAATAAATACAATGATAAATCTGATAATTCTTATACATTTATTGAGATACCGTTGATATACAGTTTTACATTTTATCGACCTAATTTTACAATTTCACCGGAAATAGGAATTATTACAAGTTTTTTTGTAAATTCAAAAGGAAAAATTGTATCTTTGGCTAATCTTAATCAAAGTAACAAATTAGAAAATGAATCTAAATTTGCTTTTGTAAATATATCTTTGTACACAGGATTTAAGATGACGTATTTTATTAATGAGAAGTTTAATCTTTTTACTACGGCATTTTACAGAAAGAGCATTAATTCAATTTTTATTGATTATCCGATAATATCAAAATTTGATAACTTCGGTTTTAATTTTGGTTTAAGATATAAGATTTTACTTTAAAAAATCTATTATGAAGCATTCAGTTTTTATAATCTTATTAATTCTGATTTCTCAATTTAAAGCAAATTCCTCTTTTCAAATTGATCAAAAACAACAAAATTTATTAAATAATTCATCTGTTAATAAAGTTATTTCATTTGAAAATATTAATAAGTGTACTAATACCGGCATTATTGAATTACTCCCTGTAATAAGAGATAATAAAACTAAAGAACTTCAATCATTTTCAGGAGAAGTATATATGGGCGATAATTTGTTGCCTGAAGGTCGTATTTTTATAATTGAAAATATTAAAGAAAGCTATATTACTCATGGTTCTTATGCAATTCAGAACGGAACTTTTGAATTTAGTGAATTGAAATCAGGGAGTTATATTTTATATGCAATTCCGAATATTAACTATGACTTTTTTTATTATCCGAAATATTTTCCTACATATTCCGGAAATTCATATAAATGGGAGAACTCTGTTGAAAAAGATCTGATAAATAATTTATTTAATTTTACAATACATTTACAATCATATTCAGACCCTTTCTACGGTCATGAGAAAGTTTCAGGCAAAATATCATATCAAGAAGATTACAGAGGCGGTAAAGATATCCCTGTTCCTGTTTTTCTTTTGAACCAATTAAAGGAACCAATGGATTTTAGAATTGCAGATCCTGAAACGGGAGAATTTGCGTTTAATTATTTACCTGCGGGTACTTATTATCTTCATCCTGAAATTATCGGTATAAAATCTGAAGATTATAAAGTTAAGGTCGAACAAGAAAACAGTTCATCTCATGATGTAAATTTTTATATAAATAATGAAAATATTACAACTGAAAGTATTAAAGATGATGAAATTGAAAATGTAATAAGCGGTAAATATTTAAAACTGTTTTTAGATGAAGATATTAATTTTCCTGTTATATGTGAATTAATAAATATGTCAGGAAGTTCAGTAAATAAAAATATTTACTACTCCAATGAAGTTAATATTAATACAACAAGCATATCCGGCGGTATATATATATTAAGAGTAAGGACATATGATAATTCAATAGTAAAAACCAAAAAAGTTTATATTAATAATTATAATTAAATTTTATATAGAAACTGCTTAAATTTTATTCCTTAAATAATTTATTTAAAAAAATAACCGATGAAAAAGATATTATTATTTGTATTGTTGATTGCTTGGACAGGAACAATACAAATCTTTTCGCAGACTTATGTCGATATCAGCAATACAAGTACTTGTAAGCAAGCCCTTGATATATCAAGGTTTAGTATTTTCGGACCTACTACTGCTCCGGAAGAAGACGAAAATATAAATATTAGTAGTTTTAATTTGGCAATACATCCTACATGGTACAAATTTACAATTAATAAAACCGGGATTTTTATGTTTGACATAATACCTCAAAATCAGAAAGATAATTATGATTTTATGTTGTTTAAATCTGAAGATGAATTTTGCAAGAAATATGATTCCGGTAAGTTGACTCCGATCAGATCAAATTTCAATCCTCCGGGGAATTCAAAAGGAATAACCGGTCTGTCATATAACGGTAAAGAAAATGATTTTGATAAAAGTTTAAGGGTAAATAATGGCGATAAATTTTATTTAGCACTTAACAATGTTTACAAAAACGGAAAAGGCCATACAATCCATTTTAAAGAATTAAAAACAATTATATTAACAGGTACAGTTACAAATAAGAAAAACGGAAAACTTATAAAAGCGGATATTATTTGGCAACACTTAAAAGATAATATAGTGTTTATTTCTTCTCAAACTGAACAAAAAGGTTCTTATGAGATTGAAGTATTGTTAAATAATCAGTCTAATACTTTTCCGAAATATGAACTTTGTGTTTATTCTGATAAATATTTTCCGGAGATTATTGTTTATTCAACTGCTGAAGCAAATAATCTGGCAGAGAAAGAAGTTAACTTCGAGTTATATAAGGTAAAAAAAGGTTTGAATAATGAAAGTTTGGGTGTTATTTACTTTCGACCAAATAAATCAGTTATAGTTTCCAAATCAGAAAAAGTTAAGATGAAACTATTAAAGTTTATGCAATTAAATAAAAATGCTGAGATTATTCTTGAAGGACATACAAATGGCTTATTCCCAAGTACTGATGTAGATTTTGAACTGTCTGCGAAAAGAGCTGAAGTTATAAAGGAATTCTTGGTTGAAAACGGAATTTCACCTGCCAGAATCGGAACTGAAGGCATGGGAAGTAAGAAAGAGGTTTATCCTATACCTGAAACAGAAGAAGAAGAAGGATTTAACAGACGAGTGGAAGTTAATATCGTGATTTTTTAAAATTATACGGATGAAAAAAAACTTGTTGTTTTTATTATTTGCAGTAATATTTTTTTCAGGAAAATCACAAGTCGATTCTATGCCGATTATGAACACGGCATTTGAACCCGGAGAATATTTAAGATATAAAGTGAAATACGGGTTAATAAACGGCGGATATGCTGAAATGAGAATTGATGCAGAACAAGTTGGATATGATTGGTATTATCATGTTAAAGCAATAGCAAGAACATCAGGTGCTGTTCGGGTATTTGCACGTATAAGCGATCGATATGAAAGTTATATTGAGCTGGCAAGCGGACTTCCTTTACAATCAATACGTGATATTAATGAAAACAATTACAGAAGATATAATGAGGTTATTTTTGTTAGAGATGAAAATAAGGTAATAAGTTTAAAATCAGGAGAACACAAAGTTCCTGACGGAATACTGGACATTTTATCTGCTTTCTATTATGCCAGACGAATTATTTTTGATAAAAAGATAAAGAAAAATCAAACAATAAACCTTACTACTTATTTCGATGATGAAATTTATACTGTTAAAATTAAATACAAAAAAACAGAAAAAGTAAGAACAAAATTCGGAAAAATTATGTGTATGAAATTTGTTCCTGTTCTTGACAGTAAAAGTTCTTTTAAAAAAGAAGAAGACCTGCAAGTTTGGTTTTCAGACGACGGAAACTTTATACCCTTAAAAATAAGGCTTAAAATGGGTATAAGTACTGTAAAGTGCGATTTATCGAATTATAAAAATCTTAAAAATCCTTTGGGAAAGCCATTCGTTCGTTAAATTTTTTTCAGGTCTATTAATACTTTATCTGTACCGTTAAAACTTTTAAGAACCATTTTTTCTTTCGTTTTACTGATAATTACAAAATATCTTTCTTTTTTGGAACCTAATATTTTTGAACCGTCTTCAGAAACAGACCATGAATCTTTAAAACTTTCATCTAATAAATTAAGTTCATATGTTTTATCAACATAAAATTCAATATATGATCCTTTTAACATTTTTTTAAATAACAGATCTTTAAACATTTCATTATAAGTATCATTTGAAACTTCATCAGTCACAGTTTTAATCAATGTAATTTCCCACTTGCCGATAATACTTTTTTCAATTTTTTTTGTTATTGAACATGAAGTAATTAAAAATATAATTGTTAATATTGAAAACAGTTTTATACCTTTCATTTTTTGCATATTATATGTTTTGATTACAAAGATATAAAGATTTATTTGCTTTTTTTGTTTCATAGTAGTAATTTTAACCTGAATTATAAATTATATAAAATGGCTTGGAAAGTATTTAAAGGAAATAAAGACAAAAACGAAGAAGGTCTTAACAGTGAATTTACAAGAAAGATAGATAATGCATTATTTGATGCTCAAAACGATAAAAAAGATGCAAGTAATGAAATTGGGAAAATCAGAACTTGGGCTGCAGAGGCAATAGTAGAAACCTATGCAGATATTTTTCCTAACGGACATTTAACTTATTACAGGGAAAAATATAAAGATGATGCTCTAAAGAAATATGAGCAAATCAAAAAAGACAATGCTGAAAAAATAGGTATTGATAAAGCCGAAAAATGTGATAAAATTGTTAAAGCATACATGACACAGATAAAACTTCGTGAATCTAAAGTTAAGCTGTACGATAAACTTGTAAAGAATTATGAACAAACAAAAGAAAAATTAAAAGAAGTTGAATTCAAACAAATAGAGGATAATAAAATAAATAAACACGAAGAACGTTTAAAACAACTCGATGGAGCTGATGATGATTTTGTGGAAGCTGTAACTGATACTGCTCAAATGGAAGAGTTGGTGAATGAATTTGAATTAAAAGCAGAATATGCAAAACAACTGTCATTATTAAATAAAAAATATAAAGATGACAGTGTGGAAGATTATACAACTTCACTTGCTTTTAAAGAAGAAATTGATAAAATGATTGAAGATATTGATTGACAGTAGGCAGTCAGCAGCCTTTCTGTAAGCAGTCAAATAAGATAAATAACAATGAGAATTTGGAAATTACAAGTATAAAAAATATAACTATTTAATATAGAGTCTGCTCCGAAAACCGGTCAGACCGATTTTATGTAAATTTTGACTTTTCGGAGTGGACTCTATATTAAATTCAGGTAATTAAATTGTTTGACAAATAATACTGACAGATTCATAAAAAAGTAATGAACTGAAGACTGCTGACTGTGAACTGATGACTGAAAATTACAAGGTTAAATATAAAACAAATCAAAACTTTGCCGGAAAAACAAAGTCTTATAAAATAATAATATCCAAAGGAACAATAACTTTGTTCCTTTTTTTACTTTTATTTTCGCCGGCTCAAGCTCAAAGCTACAATCTGAAAATTATCAGTAATGATATTTCTCTTGTAAAAAAAACAGTCAAAAAATCGTATAATAAATCTTACAGCGATTCAAGTAAAATATTCCGAGAACTTCAAAAAATTAAATATAATTTACTTACCGAAGGTTATATCAGTGCTTCTTTCGATAGTGTAGTTTTTGATTCAACCGAAATAAATGCATATTTGTTTATCGGAAAAAAATACTTTGTTAATCAAATAATTATTGAAGATACTGCACATGAGAATAAAAAAAGACATGAGATAAGTTCAAAGGGTTTTAAAAAAAGCATCTTTAATACCGAAGTCTTACTAAAGATGTATTACAAAACAATATCAGAATATGAGAATTCGGGATATCCGTTTGCTGAAATTGTTCCTTATGATATTAATTTTAATGACTCAACAGTAAGTTTAAAGATTAAAATCAACAAAGGTAACTTGGTTAAAATCAATGAATTATTCATAAAAGGCAATTCAAAAATTTCAGAAAAATATATGAGAAGGTATTTATCATTATTTAAAGGTGATAATTATAATGAAAGTGTTATTTCACGAATAAATTCAAAAACCGGCGAATTAAGTTTTGTAAGTCAAATCCGAAAGCCTGAAATAGATTTTTACGAAAACAAGGCAGATGTTTATTTATATCTCAATAAAAGAAAAGCAAATTTATTTAACGGTATTATCGGTTTTATACCTGATAAAGAAAATGACTATAAATTATCATTTACGGGAGATATTGAAATTAATTTGCTGAATAATTTTAATAAAGGAGAAAAAATAGGGCTTCATTGGACAGGGGCAGGGAATCAATCACAAAAATTAGATGCAGGGCTTTATTATCCGTATATGTTCAACGGCCCTTTCGGAACGGCATTCAATTTTAAAATCAATAAAAAAGATACAAGCTATGTAAGTGTTGACACAAAAGCAGGACTTGATTATTCATTCAAGAATAATGATAAAATATTTTCTAATGCTTTATGGAATAATTCCTTTATTATTTCAAATTCCGGTATTGATACTTCAATTTTTAAAAACTCAAAATCTTTTTCAATTGGTTTGGGATATTTTACGGAAAATCTTGATTATAAGTATAACCCGTCAAAAGGCATTGTATTATCAACTGATATTGCTGCAGGAAACAGAATTGCTGAAGAGCAGGAAAACAAGTTTTATATTGTAAATGCAACTTTTGATTCATACATACCTATTTACAAAAAAACAGTATTAAGAATTGCAGCTGAAAGCAAATATTTGTTATCAGATTATACATTATTTGAAAATGAGATGTTTAAGATTGGCGGGTTTAACAGTATCAGAGGATTTGATGAAGATGTTTTTACATCTTCGGGTTATACTGTTATAAGTTCAGAAATTAGATTTTTATTTGAGAGAAATTCAAATGTATATATTTTTGCGGATTATGCAAGAATTAATGTGAATGAGCAAAATGTAAGCTCCTTAAAATTTCCTTTCGGTTTCGGTGTAGGAACTAATTTCAGTACAAAAGCCGGTATATTTTCAATCTCATATGCACTGGGAAAACTAAATAATGCACCCGTTCAATTGTCAAATTCAAAGATACATGTTGGATATGTAAATAGGTTTTAGATAACCTTAAATCCACAAGCGTGGCAAGGATGCTCTGATAATTAGCAACTTATATCAAATCATTTTCACTTAAATTAGTTAACCGTGCCACGTTTAACTTTAAAAAAATCAATTTTTAAAAAAGGACTTACAGATAAGAGGATTATTTGGAATTTAGCATTTGGTTTTCCTATCCTTATTTGGAAATATCTCATATTATATTTATATTTGAAAAAATAACAGTGTATGCACTAATTATATTTAAATTTTAATAAACAGGAGGTAAAAATGAAAAAAGTATTGATTCTCGGAGCCGGCTTAATGACTAAAACAATGGCAAATTACTTGATGGATAAATGCAATTATGAAGTAATTATTGCATCACGAACAGTATCAAAAGCTGAAAAAATAGTTGAGGGAAAACCCTTGGGGAAAGCTGTCAGTTGGACGATTGACCAAGTTGATAAATTGGAGGAAATGGTAAAAGAAGTAGATTTGGTAGCTTGCATGATACCGCAAACTGCACACGATCTTGTTGCAAGCGTTTGCTTAAAGCATAGTACACACATGTTGCAAACAGATTATTTAACCCCTTACATTATTTCTGTTGATGAGGAAGCACGTAAGAAAGACATTGTAATTATGAATGAAATTGGTGAAGACCCCGGTTTAGACCATATGGGTGCAATGGAAACTATTGATGAAATCAGGGCAGAAGGTGGTCGAGTAGTCGGCTTGGCATCGTATGGAGCAGGATTACCTTCTTTCGAACACAACCGTAATCCCATGGGATATAAGTTTTCTTGGAGCCCGTATGGTTTAATGATCTCGGCCAAAGCAACAGCAGGTTATATAAAAGACGGAGTAAAAATAGATGTTCCGTCAATATTTGAACATCACCGTATTATTGATGTTGAAGGCATCGGAGCTTTTGAGACATATCCGAATCGCGACTGCGAAAGATATATTGAGCATTTTGGTTTAGATAAAAATGTTTCATTGTACAGGGGACTTTTACGATTTGTGGGTTATTGCAATACAATGAATTCTTTAAAGAAAATAGGAATTTTCAATACCGAAGAAGATGAAAAAAACTTCAAGGGCATGACATATGCACAAATGATGGCATCATTAATAAATACAAATTCCCCGGTTGATATAAAAAAGAAAGTAAGCGAGTATTTAAATATTGCTGAAAAAGATGATATTATGGAGCGATTAGAATGGCTCGGATTATTTGAGGAAAAACCGATTACCGTTGAAAAGGGAATTTACTCAGATGTCTTAGTTGACCTTATGCTTAAAAAAATGTCTTACAGCCCTGAAGAAAAAGATATGATAATTGTGTATGATGAGATAATTGCTGAGTTTCCTGACAGAAAAGAAAAAAGAGTCGCAAGCTTATTGGCAGAAGGAATTCCATATGGAGAGTCAGCAATGTCAAGGGCAGTTTCTCTACCTGCTTCAATAACCATAAAATTAATACTGGAAGGAAAAATAAAGTCAAGAGGCACTCTAATGCCAAATATCCCTGAGATTTATAAACCGGTACTTGAAGAAATGAAAACTTTTGGTTTTGAGTTTAAAAAGAAAACAATCAGGTTAAACTAAGGCTGTCAGAGCTAATATAAAAATGCTTACATAAGCATATCAAAGTTCAGTAGAGATTTTGAACAATTTTTCTTATATTTATGAATTAATAATTAATAAAAACTAAATTATTATGGATAGTATTT